>JAIKVR010000043.1 GCA_024685545.1 Eubacteriales bacterium
GATTCTCGATATGCTTTAGAAAAATGGGAACAGATGAAGCGAGTGCAAAGCACCATGCCCATGGTAGTCTATAAAAAACAGCCAGATATATCGGGAAAAGCGTGATATTGGTCATTGTAGCTATCACGATATGATCAAGTGTAAAGGTTATAAGCATTGTGACTGAAACAGCTATCAGGAAAATTCGCCAGTCGATCCCGAGCATCAATCCAAGGTAACAGGCGAAGCCTTTGCCGCCTTTGAGCCGCAGATAGAACGGGAACATGTGGCCGTAGACCGCTCCCATGCCTGCAGCGAAGGGAGCCAGCGCCGTTTCGGGGAATAGATGCATGGATAGCCGTACTGCAAGAGCTGATTTGCCTATATCGCAGATCCCTGTGGCTATGGCTGCTTTCCATCCCATCGTAATCAGTGCATTGGATGTACCCGGATTGTGTGAACCCTTGTCCCTGATGTCGAAGCCCTTATGCTTTGCGAGCAGGTAGGACAGGTTGAAGCAGCCGAGGATATATCCGATAAAAAAAGCCTTCAGTAATTCCATGTGATCCTCCTTGAGAACCGGCAAGGTTTCAAACATATTATACAATATCGAACGGTGGATTTGATAACCTTTATATTATAGTACGCAAAGGCAGGGAATAATGAATAAAAACAATCCGGCAGATAATACTGCCGGATTTGCTGATAACCCATGTGTCATAAAGGTTTTGCAGTTTGCATGCATGTGTCATGCCAGACCATTGGCATGGATATGGCAGGTGAGCACGATCTTGTCTTTGTCATGTATCTCGTAGGCTAGGTCGCTGACAGATTCCCCGTTGATCTTTATGGTCCAGACCATATCCGCATCGGTGACAGTAATACCATTTATGGTATCGATCTCAGCACCGCCGTATTTGAGCGTGTAGGAAAAATCCCCTTTCGCGCTAAGTTCATCGAAAAGATCTTTAAGTGTGACGGCATTTGTAAATCCCCTGTAAGTCTTGTCGAAGTGACCTCCGACTCCCTCCACGGAAACAGTGTAGCTTTTCTTTCCTCCCAGGATCCTTGTTATTATCATCACGGCTACCAATACGATAACTGCCAAAGTCAGCAGTATCGCTCCTTTTCTTTTCATATTTACTCCCGGCTTTATATTCTTGTTCCTGTGCCCGCCCGTAATATCGGGTCGGCGGAAGCATTATGCCCTATTTTCCATCCTCAGCGGATCACTTCGTAAGCTGCAACGATCTCCCCCATGTATATATAGGAGAAGTCCTTGCCCGGAAATGATCTGTCCACTATGCTGCTGTCGGTAAAGCTTTCCTCAGCCATTTGCTGGCAGAAGAATTTGCGGCATACGATCACGAATCTTCCCTCCTCGTAAGTGGGTTTATCTCCGTCGATGAAGCAGGGGGTAAGCCCGGCATTCTTTCCCTTTTCCGGTTCCGTTGCCCCGGTATGGGTGCCCATATACATAAGGGCATCTTTGTATTTATCAAAGTCGAAAAAGGTCATGGTGAAATAGTCCGATCTGTCGAGGAGACTCTTGGTGAATCTCTGCGGTCTTATATATATCGTCGCTGTCGGTTTGTTGCAGACATGTCCGAAAGCTCCCCAGCCGGCCGTGAGTCCGTTGACCCTCTCTCCGTCATTGGCGGTAACCAGACACCAGTCGTTCTTTGGCATGGATGCTACCGGGTCGATCACCTTCGTTATCTCGTTCAGTTCCACTTTTTTTGTTTTCAAAACAAACACCTCGCTTGTTAAAGACTTATTCTGGAAGTATTATATCATAACAGTATTGAGGTGTTTTAAATGCAGATGAGAAGGGAATTAAAACAGAAAAAAAGGCGGCATAGGCCGCCTTTATGGGTAAACGCTATTTTATATCGATCCAGATGACTTCAGAGCTTTCATATCCTTTCAGTGAGGTGTATTCATCCATCTTTTCCTCATTTATCATTTCCGCACCCAGTCCTATGAGATCGTTTATCATTTCATTTTCCCTGGCCCTGACCGCACTGTCTTCGCTCCAGTCGGAGACGGATATCTTTACCTCACCGTCTCTTATGTATTCCCTCATGCAGAGCATGCTGTAGGAGATGTCGTCGTAGTTATCCTTCAGCCCCTGTTGGTTATTGGTCAGGTCGTATGCCGCTATGACCGCATAATTCCCGTAATACGTGTTTTCCGAAAATACAGGTGAGAGCCTGGCATCATCGGTGAAGCCGTAGAGCGTATAACCGTAAGCTCCCGCTCCGGATGAACCTCCCGTCCTCAGATAGCCCGTATCATAAAACTCAGAGAAAACACGTCCTCCGTCTTCGTAAAAAGCCGTGAGGAAGATCGTGCCGTCTTTATAGGTGAAAACTCCGGTCCAGTTGAAAAAAATGCCGTTTTCCGCATTGAATCTGAGAATCATCTCGTTCACTTTATCACCTGTCAGTTCGATAAAGCAGTATTGTGCGCTGGAATCGGTCCCTTCACTTTCCTTTACGGCAGCCCTAAGAGCAGCGTAGGTATACTTATCCTCGTTTATCCCCAGGTCATAAGTCACATTGTCCCTTTTGAATCCTTCAGAAACAGTGACTTCACCTTTTCCGTTAAGGAAATCAATATAAGCGGCCTCAGCCGCCTTATCCGTATCACCGGACGGTCCTTTCCCTTCGCAGCCCGTCAGGACAGCAAGCGCAAGCGCCAGCAGCATGCATGCCAGTATGGTTTTCTTTTTTCCCTTCATTTTTATCCTCCGAGATATGATCTATAGTCAATATATTGTCTTTCCTTCATGACAGATTAACGGGAGAACCGTTACTTATTGATCCCAATACTGGGATCCGTTGTTGATCAATTATAAGCGATGCCTTTATTATTCTTTCACGGCTATAATAAAGAACCTGTGGGTGCGTCCTTCTATCAGACCACTATCTTCCAGCCTTTCTTCGGCTTCAAGCAGTCTGTTCAGGCAGGCCTCTACGCTGAAGCCGGGAAATTCCCATTCGATTATACGGGCAAACCAGACAAGGGCGCCGACATCATAGAAACGGATGGATCCGTAATGCTCTGCTCCCTTGAGTATCGTCAGTCCCGCTTTTCTGAATCTATCCTGCACAAGTGAAAGATATTGCTCGGGAAATGGCATCCGGACATCAGGCAGCAGCAGGTCCACAAGTTCCCTGTCGTTTTCTGCCCCTACCTGTTGGGTGATGAATATCCCGCCCGGCTTCAGCACGCGGAATATCTCCTCCTCATTGAAATCCCCGTGCCTGTCTATTACCATATCGAAAACGCCGTCTTCAAACGGATAAGGCCCTTTGCCGTCTCCTTTGCGGAAATCGATGCCCAAAGGGATCAGTGTCTTCTCACAGAGGGCGACGTTTGGCTGATAGTTCTCCATCGCCGAGGTGTTTGCGTAAGGATGGTGCAGGGAAAGAAGGAATTCCCCTCCTCCGGTGTCGATGTCCATCAGCTTCATGTCAGGTTTCAGACAGAACTCAATTTCAGATCTATAATCCCACGGGATATCGTCTTCCTCGGTGTATCTGTCATTGATATGGGAAAAATCCCATCCCCTGATATGGGCGATGCTCTCTTCTTCCAGCCATGAATCCAATAGTTTCTGTTTATCTGCGTTCATTCTTGCTGCACTTTCTGCTCAGGCCTGAAGATCCGCCTGCGGCTTTCCGTGATTCTCATGCCAGCATTTTCCTGCAATGACCGCACATAGCAGCGCGCTGATGCCGATTGTTGCCTCCAGAAGCAGAATGCCCATTCCCTTTAAGCTGAGATAGCCTGTCATTGCGTCAATTGCCGCGTGAAGGATCACCGCGGCAGCATAAAGGATGGTCTTCTTTTTATCCTTTGCTGCAAACCAGACGAAAACGGACAGCGAGATATGCAACACGATCGCGAATACTCTCTCCGCAGTGCCTGCGAGAAACAGGAGAGGAGAGGTCTCAGCCAGAGACCGGATTATCCGTACGAACTGCCCGATGTCCTCCGGGGAGATCTGAGATGTTACGGTATCTATCCGCCCCGTATTCAGCAGTATTGAATAGGTAAGGTTATTTATCATCGCGATGCCTAAAACAACTGCCGCCTCGAATCCTCCGTGCCCCGCCCCGTACATCAGGGCATTCTGGTCTTTATCCCTATACCTGCTGAGTATGGTCCTGAATGCCGCATATCTGCCTGTTTCCTCAAAAAGGCCGGCCATAGCTCCTCCGAAAATGCTGTAGAGTAAGGGACTGGAGCTTATCTTTGCTCCGGCAGGGGAGGAAAAAAGCGCTCTGCTGCAGGCACTTTCAAAAACGAAAGCGAACAGAAACATAACACCGCACCCTGCGAAAAAGGGGAATATATCCGCCCTGTGTCTTTTCCTGAAATATATAAGGAGCGCTGCAGGGATGATGAATGCAGCACCGCAGGAAATCCACATGCACGTTATCGAAGCCTGCGGGACTGTGAGCCCTTTTATTTCATCCATATATCCTCCTTCGGAAAATATGACCGCCTTTCTATAGCTGTTGCGTTTCATCCGTATGCCAAGTTAAATATACCATTAAGCCTATAGCTATGACACACGAAAAATGCATGATGCACCAATTGTTTCCCTTATCTGCTGTTTCTTATGGGATCAAAGACTGCGGGCAGCGGAGGTCGGCTCATGGACTTTACACGGATAATGAGCCTTATACTGGCGGATAACAGTCACGATCCCCATCGTTCCGGATTTTGTTTGAGGAAGGTCTCTGTGTCCGTCAAAAATAGCAATATTTGAAAATTTGCAGGTTTATTCGTTTCTGCAATGCTCAAAAGATATAGCTGGGGACTTATTATCGTATATAATAGCTTATAGCATCTGCATGGAGCCCAGGACATGGATCTGATAGTGAAGAACGGAGTGCTGGTAAGTGCTGACAGAGCTGAAGGCAGGGTTGTGATCCCTGAGGATGTGAGTCAGATCGGTCCAGGCGCGTTTGGTAAGAATACAGAAGTCACGGAAGTTCTGCTCCCCGAATGCGTAAGCTTTATCGGTGAAGCGGCCTTTGCGGACTGTATCAGCCTTGAGAAAGTCAGGATCGAAAACGAGGGCTGCAGGATATCTCCCCGGTCTTTCGCAGGCTGCCTGAGGCTCAGTGAGATCAATATCCCCGAAAGTTCCGAAGAGATACCGGCAGCTGCCTTTTCCGGATGTCTGAGCCTCGAAAGCCTGATTCTCCCCGGCAGCATCCGCACTATTCACGAGCGCGCATTTGAAAGGTGCATTTCCTTAAAGGAGATAAAGCTTCCGGCAAATATTGAGCATATCGGAGAACGTGCTTTCAGCGGCTGCCATGCGCTGTCAAAATGCGATCTGCCTGACAGTGTGGCGTTTATCGGACAGCGCGTCTTTATGGACTGCTTCAAGCTGAGGAGGGCACATATACCCGAAGGACTAGGAGAGATCCCGTCTATGCTCTTTAAAGGCTGCCGCACGCTAAAGCGGATAGATATACCGGAGCGTACAGCGGTGATACATGAAAGCGCGTTTGAGGACTGTTTCTCGATTACGGACGTCACCATGCCGACGGGGATCAAAGCTGTTGGGAAAAGAGCTTTCTGCAACTGTTACAATCTTACAGATATCGACCTTCCCGGGACCCTGGAAGCGATCGGGGACGAGGCTTTTGCCAACTGCAGTTCACTGGCCGTGATCGATATTCCTGCCGGACTGGAATACCTCGGGAAAAGCTCTCTGGAAAATGTCAGCGGTGCGGTGAGCATCAATATCCCCAACGGGACTCCGGGTGCTGCCAAGTCCGTCGTTTCCGAGCTAGGAGCTGACTGGAGGACCTTTACAAAGCTGTATCGCGGCCATATCCCCCATCAGAATCTGGAAGATTTCGTACACTCCAATGCGGTAAATATCTGCCGCATCTTCCTGCAGGATGCTGTCTCATACACGGAGACGGACAGGGAAAACTATATGGCTTTCATAAAGGCCAACACCTCCGATATCATCTATAACATCATGTATTTCGGGGATTCCAGTGCTTTAAGCAGCGCACTTGAAAACGGGCTGGTGGATGATTCCGGACTGGAAGACCTCATCGACAAGGCGTCGCTGAGCGGCAGCGCGGAACTGATCTCCCTGCTTTTGACATATAAAAAGAATTCAGTACAGTATAGGAAGACATCAGAGGAATAATATGGCTGGCGAAGAATATGAAGATCAATCCTATAAAATAGATGCCCTGGCGAGGGATGTGCTCAGGCTGTCACGAAATTCCCTTCTCGTGCACCTCAGATTCATGGACATGGCGCTGTCGCGCCTGGAACCTGAACCCTCCATGGATCTGACAGGCGATATGGCCACAAACGGGGAGAGGTTCCTTTATCAGCCGGTCAACCTTCTCAAAAAATTCAAAAAAGAGCGGGAGTCAGTTGTCAGGGATTACCTTCATCTGGTACTGCACTGCGTATTCTCACATCCCTTTATCAGTACGCTGATAAACCGTCCGTGCTGGGATCTGGCATGTGACATTGCAGTAGAGAACGCGATCAATGAGCTGGATATCCAGGCTTTCAACTCTTCCCGCAGCGGAAAGCAGGTTCGGATAATCAATTCCGTAAAGGAAGAGGTCAAATATATGACAGCGGAAAAGATATACCGCTATTTTCTGGACCAGCATCTGGATGAATTCGATATCAACGAGCTGAGAGCTCCTTTTATCGGAGACAACCACGCACTTTGGTATCTTGGGAAAAACCAGCAGCAGACCGGTACGCGTAAGCCTGCGGACGATGATGAGGACTCTGAGGAGAATAAGGAAGAACAGGAAGAACAGGACAATTCCGCAGGCGAAGAGACCCGAAACGACAGCGACAGCGAAAAGAACGAGGAGAACTCGGAAAATAAGGATAACGAGGGAAGCACTTCAGAAGACACAGAAGGAGAAAGCGATCCCGGAAGCGGCAATGCCGACACCGGAAGCACAGGTTCTTCCGGCAAGTATATGCCGGACCTGTTCGACCTTTTGGCTGACAGTTATGAGATCAGGGAATTCTGGAAGGATATCGCCGAAAGAATGGAAACGGATCTCGAGACCTTCTCAAGAAATCAGGGCGCCAACGCAGGCGGCCTGACCCAGAGCCTTAAAGCTGTCAACAGGGAAAGATATGACTATGAAAGGTTTCTAAAGCAGTTTGCCGTACTCGGAGAGGCAGTTAAGACCAATGACGACGAGTTCGATTATATATTCTATACCTATGGACTCAGGCTGTATAAGAATATGCCCCTCATTGAACCTTTGGAATACAAGGACGTCAAACGCATCAGGGAATTCGTCATCGCCATCGATACTTCGGGTTCCGTTTCAGGGGAACTGGTGCAGAAATTCATCCAGAAGACCTACAATATACTTGAGCAGGAAGAGAATTACTTCAAAAAAATAAACATCCATATAATCCAGTGCGATGCGAAGATACGTGAGGATAAAAAGATCACCTCCAAGGAAGAGTTCGACGAATACCTGAAGACAATGACTCTCTCGGGCTTCGGCGGGACTGATTTCAGGCCCGTATTCGAGTACGTTGATGAGCTTATAAGGAACAGGGAATTCGTGAATCTTAAAGGACTAATCTATTTCACGGACGGTTACGGGACGTTCCCCGAAAAGATGCCTGCCTATAACAGCGCATTCGTGTTTGTGGATGATGACTACCGTATTCCGGAGGTCCCCGTTTGGGCGATAAAACTCGTTCTGACCAGCGAGGAGCTTTTAGAGGATAACGATGGACTATGAGATCGAGGGCAATGTTTTAAAAGCGTATAAAGGCAGTCAAGCCTCAGTGGTAATTCCTGATGGCGTAAGCGTCATAGCTCCACGCGCTTTTTTCGACTGTGATACGCTGATAACAGTAAAAATCCCCGAAGGAGTGACTAAGATCGGTGATGAGGCCTTTACCTTTTCGGATAATATGACTTCAGTGTATATTTCCGGGAGCGTTGCCGATATCGGGGAATCTGCTTTCGGTGCCTGCGCCAGCCTTGAACAGATTGAAGTGGCGGAAAAAAATGCATGTTACACCAGCTTTGAAGGAGCGCTGTTCAATAAGGATATGAGCGTGCTCATACAGTGTCCCGCGGGAATGACAGGCAGTTTCCGTATCCCTGACGGTGTAAAGACGATAGCTGCCAGCGCATTTTTCAATTGCAGAGATTTGACGGATGTTTTTATCCCAGCCAGCGTTGAGGAGATCAGCGATGAGGCTTTCTGGGGATGCTCGTCACTGAAAAGCCTTATCATACCCGAGGGTGTCAGATCCATAGGCAAGATAGCTTTCAAAGGCTGTGTGAGTCTGAGTCAGCTGAGTATTCCCGAAAGTGTAACATCTATCGGAAATTATATCCTGTCGGGATGCAGGGCTTTGCACAGCGTAACGATTCCGGACAAAGTAGAGAACAGCGAGCATGTTTTCGGTCTGAGAGGTACTGAGGAAATCATGCTGTCCTCACTCTTCTCAGGGCATATCCCGCATCAGAAGCTCAACCGCTTTATGGAAGAGGACATCATAACGATATGCAGGGTGTTTCTGCAGGACGAGCCTTCCTATGATGAGTCTGATAGGGAACACTATTCAGCCTATGCAAGGGAATATAGGGATGAGATATTACTTGATGCTATCGACAAGCGTGATTCTGCCGCAGTATACGGGGCGTTGAAATTCGGACTTATACCTCAGGAGAATCTGGATCATCTGATAAGCATATCAGCTGTGAAAGGAACAGCCGATATCACGGCGATCCTGTTGGAATATGAGAATGGCATAAGGAAAGACGAAAGGCAGGATGGGACAGACGACATTTAAAGTGATTGACGGCATGCTGGTATCGATTGACGGAGGGGATGGGAAGATCATTCTTCCGGATGGCATAACTGCCATAGGGGAGCGGGCTATTTCCTGGCAGTCGGATATTTCCTCTGTCATTATACCGGAAGGGGTAAAGACTATCGGAAAACAGGCTTTTGCCGGCTGCGGTTATTTGAGGCATATAACCATGCCCGAGAGTCTTGAAACGATTGGCGAGGCGGCTTTCTGGTACTGCCGAAGTCTGGAGACTGTGGATATACCGGGAAAAGTGGAGAATATAGCAGACGGAGCCTTTACGGGCTGCAAGAGCCTTCAGACCGTCACTATCCCGGACAGCGTGGTTCATTTTGGGGAAAGGGTCTTCTGCTATTGTGACGAACTGACAGAGGTCTCCTTCGGCAAAAATGTCACGTCTATCGACCTGGATGCTTTCAAAGGATGTGATGAGCTCGGGGAAATAACTGTATCATCGGACAATCCCTGCCTTGCTTCAGCCGACGGAGTCCTTTTCACCCGTGATATGAGTACGCTAGTCAAATGTCCGGTAAAGAAAGAAGGAGAATACAAAGTTCCTTCAGGAGTGATGAAGATCGGTGATCGCGCGTTTGAAGGAGCGGCCCGCATTACCGAGATTATTCTCCCAAAAGGATTGTCTGCCATAGGCAGAAGAGCATTTGACAGCTGTCTGCGGCTGAAGGAGATCAAACTGCCCGGGAGTGTAAGGACTATCGGGGCTGCAGCTTTCATGAACTGCGGGAACCTTACGGATATCGAGGTGCCGGAAGGCGTGGAACTGATAGATTTCAGTACTTTTGAAAACTGCCGCGACATAGTATACATAAGCCTGCCTGAAAGCGTTCGGACTATTGAGGACAGGACTTTCCGGTTCTGCGATAAGCTTGCTACACTTAAGATCCCCAACGGACTGCAAAGAGCTAGAGCTATCTTTTCGGAAGACGGCTACGGCGGCGTATGCAAACTGCTGCCCTCTCTTGCCTACGGGCATATCCCGCATCAGAACTTGGCTTCATACGGCATAGATGACCAGGTGACACTCTCACGTATCTATCTGGAGGAACCGGAAAAATACGATGATGACGACAAAGCGGAATATATGAAATACGCTGTGATGTATACGAAAGAGGTACTGGCGAGTATTATCGACAAGAAAGACGCTCCTGCTATGTTCGGTGCCATCAGCATGGGACTTGTATCCTCCAGACGTGTTACGAGGCTTATAAATAAGGCCATCGAGGCAGGTCTCACGGAGATCACTGCTATGCTTTTGGAACACAAAAACCGGATGAAGGCAGAAAAGGGCAAAAGATAGCGCAGACTGCCGAAAATCGGCTATAATAATACAAATCCGAAACAAACTGCAAATAATTCTATAGAGGCATTGACATGAATATCAAAGAAGCAAAAGAACAGATCAAGAATGCTATGACCGCCTATTTCACCAAGGACGAATTCGGCTCTTACACGGTTCCTCTTGAGGAACAGCGCCCTGTATTTCTTATGGGGCCTCCGGGTATAGGTAAAACGGCCATAATGAGGCAGATTGCCCAGGAGCTCGGAGTTGGCCTGCTCTCATACTCCATGACCCACCATACCAGGCAGTCAGCATTAGGACTCCCATTTATAGTGCACAAGAATTACGACAGCCTGGAATGCGATGTTTCCGAATATACCATGAGTGAGATAATCTCATCCATTTACGATCTTATGCAGAATACAGGCGTCAGGGAAGGCATTCTGTTCCTGGATGAAGTGAACTGCGTATCCGAGACCCTGGCTCCGGTCATGCTGCAGTTTCTTCAGTACAAGATCTTCGGCAGACATAAAGTGCCGGACGGATGGATAATAGTCACCGCCGGAAACCCTCCGGAATACAATAATTCCGTCCGTGAATTCGATATAGTTACATGGGACCGTTTGAAGCGCATCGACGTGGAGCCCGATTTCGATGTCTGGAAGGAATACGCATACAAGAAGGGCGTTCATCCTGCGGTGATGACTTACCTTGAGATAAAGAATGCCGATTTCTACGATGTAGAGAGCACGGTCGCGGGGAAGCAGTTCGTCACTGCCCGCGGATGGGATGACTTGTCCACGATGATAAAGCTCTATGAGAAAAACGGGCTTATTGTGGATGAAAAGCTCGTCAGTCAGTATCTGCAGGAACCCAAGATCGCCCGTTCCTTCGCTGTGTATTATGACCTTTTCAATAAATACCGCAGCGACTATCAGGTGGATAAGATAATGGAAGGCAGCGCCGATGACACCATCAAGGGAAGGGCGAAAAGCGCCAAGTTCGACGAGAGACTTGCGCTTATAGGTCTGCTGCTCGATGCTATCAACACCGAGATGAAAGATGTGATCTCCACTGAAGAATCCGTTGCTACCCTGAAGAATACGGTGAAAAGCATTAAGCCGAGAATACTTGAGAAAGGTGAGAACCCCACACAGGTCATTACTTCTGAGATAGCTTCACTACAGCAAAAGATCAACGCAGGCAAACAGGCCGGCAGCCTTTCGGCAGAGGCCCAGAGGGTACTCAAACTCACCATTGAGGAGTTGAAGGGCATGATGACAGACGTACATGATGTGACTGAGCCAGAAGAGGCCTTTAAACTGATCAAGTTAGATCATGATAAAGCTGTCAAACGTCTTCGCAAGCAGGCTTCCAATGTCGGAGACAGGCTTGCCAATATCTTCAAGTTCTGCGAAGAGGTCTTCGAGGAGGGTCAGGAGATGCTGATCCTCGTTACGGAGTTGACCAAGAGCTTCTATGGAGCGAGATTCATCAGCCGCTATGGCAGCGAGGAATACTTCAAACACAATAAGGAGCTTCTCTTCTACGAGAGACAGCAGGATATAATGAGCGCTCTCGACGATCTCGATTTAGACTGAGATGCCTGAGGGAATTATTACTGCGGCAAAAAAACTGATCGCTTCGATTATAGATAACGGCAGATATCTGGCGGAGCTTATGGATCTGATGGATGAACTGGCGGAGGAAAACGCCGAGCTCAGAAGCGGGATCGAACCCATTATTCCTGCCGTGACTGAGATCTCCCAAAAATGCTGTGATGCGGTCAATATCCTCTCAGAGACGATAGAGAGCATCGGTGAAGAAGCCGGGAGGCTGACTGATCCGGAGAACAGATGTCTGAGAGCGGCTATGAACGCGGTACGTGCAGAGCGTAACGCGGGAGAGTTGATCGATAAGATCAGAACGGCGGATTTTTTCGCGGGGAGCGAGGAGAGGGAAGCCTTTGAGCTTATCTGTGAGAGAAAAGAAATGCAGCTGCTGTACGTCAATCAGCTGCTGGTCATATTCGCATCGCTCTCTGAAGCTGAGATGTAATTTTGCTTGTTGATGATTCTCTGTACTAAAGAGTGACTTTGTTATTATAATGTGTTAAAATTACACAATAATAAATGAATATACAGGAGGAGATTTATGAAATACCAGATTATTGGCGACACTGATAATCCTTTGGTCGAAGTGGCCCTGGGAACAAACGAGACCATAATAGTTGAAAGCGGTGGCATGGTCTACATGCAGGGCGTGGAGCTGGAAGGCAAAATGAATTCTGACACACAGGGCATAGGCGGCATTTTGAAAGCTGTAGTACGCTCAGCGGTTTCAGGCGAAAGCATCTTCATTACTTTAGCCCATGGCGTGTCCGCTGACGGGCGTATCGGCATCGCTCCCGCTACTCCCGGAGTTGTCAGACATCTTGTTGTCGGTGAAAAACAGTATCGTCTGAATACCGGTTCTTTCCTGGCCTGTGATGATTCCGTAGGCTATAATATCATTTCGCAGAAAAATCTCGGAAAAGCTCTCTTCGGAGGGACAGGCGGCTTCTTCATCATGGAGACTGCAGGACAGGGAGATCTTCTTGTAAACGCATTCGGAGATATGGTGGAACTGGAGATCACCGAGGACAAACCGCTCACTATAGATAACCATCACGTCGTCGCATGGGATTCCAATCTTGATTACGAGATCAAAGTTGCTTCCGGTGTTATAGGCTTCAAATCCGGCGAAGGCCTGGTCAACGAGTTCCATGGCAATGGCAAGGTCCTGCTTCAGACAAGGAACGTGTACAGTTTAGCTAATGCCCTTATACCGTACCTGCCGAGCAAAACAAGCAGTTCCAACGACTGATATGTCTTTTGCAAAACAATAAATGAAAGCGCCGCCGATACAGGCGGCGCTTTTTGTCATTTACTGGTCGAGTTTTCTGAACTGCCTTCAGTGCTCAGCGGCATGTTTTGCAGAATTCTCTTTATGTTATCTCTGTCAGGCTCCATGTCGTAGGGCCATTCGATCAGCCTGATCCCGTTGCTGCCGCAGAGCCTGCGCTTGTTGTCGTCGAGTTCCCGGCGTTTCTTTAATGCTTCCTCTCCTCCGAAAAAATCGATCGCCTTGTAATGCTGTACCCCCTGGTATTCGATTGCGGTTTTAATTGAAGGAATGTATATATCCAGGCTCTGCCGGGCAAGCCATTCCGGACGGTACTGGTACAGAGTATCCGGGTATTCCTCGCGCACTGCATTAAAAAGGCTCACTTCACTCTTCCACTTCGGCCTAATGGTCCCTTCTGCTGTGAGTCTGGTTAGTATCTCAGTGCGCCTGAGCCTCCAGTCGGTCTTTATACCGTCCTGTGTTTCGTAAAGGGCGATATCGGTGTACCACCATTGAAATACGGGCATGATTTCGCGGCAGAGCGCAAGGAAGAATTCCAGTTCGCTGACGATATAGTCCTTCTCGAGCATATAGTCAATATTGCGCCTGACATATACCGTTTTTGAAGGGTTGTGGTGATCTTGGATATAACCCTGATATCTGGCGAGTCTGTCCGGAAGATATGGACTGCGCAGGACTATGCCGTCCTGGCACAGGTGATTATAGTACCATGGAAGTGAATAGCTATAGAGCTTATAGCCTCCGAAAAGCTCATCGGAAGCGCTGCCGTATAGTATGTGGAACATCAGGAGGATATCGTCCATGTCCTGTTTATCGAAAACAGCCAGATAATGGACCGTATCTTCATCCGGAAAGAGAGGGTCAGCGATGGTTACCGATTCGGCATTCTTACAGATTTCCCGTACTGCGAAGTATCCCGAAACACAGCTTTCCGGGAAAAGAAAATATGCTTTCCTGTCTGTATCAAGTGAACTGAACTGCCTCATGAAAGCTTTAATATATGGATTCTCAGGCAATTTCCCCTTTGCCTCGATAAGCCTGCGGGTCTCTTGCCTGTAATGAAGGTCATTCCAGGACAGCCTGATCAGGAACCGCTCATATCCGTTTGCGAGATATTCCAGACGGATCTCCGGATCTCTGAAATCGTTTCGGTAGCTTTCTTTTGATGAAAGCATTGCTTCCAGCGAAGTGGATATTCCGCCCTTTTGGAATTGCGGGTATTTATCCCAAAGCATATCAAGCCGGGAAAAATCACTTTGGAAAAGCTTTTCAGGCCGCGGGTGAATCGGCGGGTACATCAGTTTTGATCCTCCACGGGTCTTCCCGTTAGTCTTTTGTATTTCATATATCTTTCAGCCGTTGCTTCTCTGTTGTTCCATACAATGAGGCGTTGACGCTGTTTGAGTAATGGACCGTTATACGTCATCCTTGTTTTGCAGTTTCACATATATCGATTTCCCGGAAAATATAAGACAGTCTGTCGTTCCGTTACTGTTTCAGGAACCTGATGTATTCATCAAAAACATTGAACAGCATGTCTCCAGAGGAGACCGGCACTTCTCCCTGTGATCCTTCCAACGGCATGAATGTAAACAGCTCTTCAGCCCCTGTGAGGACCAGCGCCGGGATCACGTTGTATTTCGGCCCGAAGATAACCTCCAGAGATTCTTCGTATTTGGCTGCCTGGCTGATCTCTGCTGGATCGATCTCATCCTTCATCTTGAATTCCAGAGAAAAAGCTCTGTCTTCGGTAATCACCAGTACGTCGGCGTAAATACGGATATAGCGGGATTTCTTGATTCTGAGTTCAAATGCTATTTCCCAATCGCCTGTATCGAGACCGGAAAGCTCGTCAAGATCATCAAAGAGTTTGAGCATAGTAAGCCGTTCATCTCTGAAAGAATGGATGAGCCCTCGGGCGTCGCTCAGGCTGCGGCCGATATTCACGCAGCCCTCCTTCAGCACTGCGAGCCATTCATCTTCCTCCAGAGCTCTGAATTCCTTTACAGAGGAATAGTATCCGCAGTATTCCTGCAGACCCGAATGCGGGAAGGATTGTACAATTTGCCCGTGCCAGAGATAGTTTCTGTCCTGCCAGCAGAGCTCCTTTAAAAAGGGAGATGAGTAAAGCCACTTATTGACGGTCCTGCGGTCGAGTCCCAGTTTTGAGGCAATATCTTTTGCTTTGATTCCACTTGAAGAGCATATTGCGGAATACACCGCTGCTTCTTCCATTTTTTCGGGACGCATCTTCCGGCCTGCCTCCTTAGGATCAGGGAATAGCTGTGAGAATACGCTGCCATTATAACATCTGAAAACAGTGAGCTGGAATATGAAGCCTCGGTTTCATCGGTTGAACACTCCCGTCACTTAGAGAAGTGTAGGATTCCTGCTTCAACGCTGCAGCTTGCATACGGCGACGTATCGCCGTACACAGAGGCCGCCGGCTCCACAGGCGTTGCGGATTCGGACAGTTCCTGCCCTATCGTAATGGTATGCTGTATTACATGTCTATGCCGTATCCCTCATGTACTCTCTTAGTCCTTCTTTAAGGATGTTCATTGCGGCATTTATGTCGCGGTCGTGCGATGTGCCGCAGACAGGACATACCCAGTGACGGATCTTCAGATCCTTTAACTCACTGTCGGTATTACCGCACACATGGCATGTCTGACTTGAAGGGAACCACCT
>JAIKVR010000015.1 GCA_024685545.1 Eubacteriales bacterium
CGCTTGAAGAAAGGAGTAAAATCATGGCAACAGACGAAATACTGCTAATCTGCCACGGCAACATCTGGAGGCGTTATGAATAATAGAATGAGAGGCATGCTCTCGCTTGCTGCAGGTATTATTATTTTCGTTCTCGTAGGCGTTCTGAACTATATGGCTATAAAAGATCTGGGACGCGACTATCAGGCAATGAAGGATCTCGATCTGTCCGTAAACTCAAGAGTTTCCATAGGCTACGATGATCATTTGTACGCAGCCATTGGTTTTGGGATCGAGATCGATCCTTCCGACAGCAACATGCGTGCAGCATTGACCGACTATATAGAATCAAGTCTGAAATCAATTGATAAGAGGATCATCTCCTGCACGATTTACTACTCCATGATGGTCATCACGGTCCTGGCTTATTTTCTATATCAGAAATTCGGAATTGACGGGAAAAAGCATGCATTAAGCGTTATTGTTTCCGTAACGGTCGTGTTTGCCTCTCTTCTGGCTTTGATCGCAGGCTTTCATGCCATACAAGGGGTACCGTTCTTTTTTCCGAAGGGATATGACTGTCTGCTTATACTTGTCAGCCTTTCTGCCGTTATCGGCGGGAGCTGCTGCCTTGCATGGATTCTTCGAGTCGTTCGCTTTAAGCGGATCGTATCCCTCATTGCAATACCTGCGGTATTGGCCCTGTTTACATTCGGTTCCTCGATTGAAGGACGTCTCTACAGCCCCAGAACAGTCGATTCGTTTGACTATGTTGCGCAGGAATATGAGCCCCATCTTTATGATGAGGATTTTGAAGGCGAGGCTTATTATGATGAGGAAAAAAACGTTCTATTTGTAAACGGAAAGGAATACCCTCCTCAGGAAACGGAAAACCCGGATTATCTTAAAGGGGCAGGACGAGCCGGTGCAGTCCTGTTTGAAATCATCAATCCGTACGCGGCAAGCGGCCTGTTCATGATCTGCGAATCGGTTGACCTGAATGCCGGTGCGATTGCTCTGTTATTGTATATTTTAAAGTTCGCAGCGCTGATGGCATTGACGGCTTATGGAAAAAAACAGGGGCAGGAACAATAAGTCCTTAATAATACCGTTTGAGACTTTTGAGGAAATGGCATGATCACCGGTCATGCCATTTCCTGCTTTATCGGCTTTCAGAATCCTAGTTTCCGAAAAACAAAACCACCAATTCTGCCACAGCTGCCGCACCGATTATCCAGATCAGCGTGAGCAGAGCCCGCTTAATCAGGACCTGCTTTATGCTCTGAACATAAGGGACCCCTTCCATCCCGGGGATGATCCAGAATCTGCTGTGACCGACCCATATGCGGTCGATCACGATTCCGTCATACCAGTTCATGACTTCCAGGAACAACAGTGCCCTAAGGTACGCAGGCCAAAATGACTGAGTGCCATTCCACGCTCCGATGATAATGACCAGCAGCACAAGCAACATAAGAACGAACGGGATCATGAATCTCTTTCTTTTTCGACTGACAGTCACCCTGTCCGCCAAGCCCAGTTCAAATGCTCTTTCCTGGAAAGGCTTCGGGTAGAAATACAGCCCGTTCAACGGATCGTTCCCCACAGACAGCTTTACCATTACTGTAAATACGACGCAGAACAGGATCAATTGACCGATAATCACTGCATCCACTCCTTACTTAACAGAAAATGATAATTTCCTGCTGCAGCAGGCACGGATCAATTCACTGTCATGGGTGATCACCAGGATCGTCGTCCCCATTTCTTCCAGTTGCTTCAGGAGTGCGGCTGTTTCCATCATATGAGCATGGTCCAGACCGCTGGTCGGTTCGTCCAGCAGAAGGATCTCTCTTCCGGAAGCAAGCGCGCAGGCGATAGCCAGCCGCTGTTTCTGTCCGCCCGATAGACTCTGCGGGTGACGGTCCCTGAAGGAATCCAGATCCAGTTTCCGAAGGATCCTGATTGCCTGTTTTTTATCATCTGATTTGTTACCAGGCATGCTGATCAATACTTCCTCCAGCACACTTTCGGTGAAAAGCTGATTCCCTGCATCCTGCATCACCATAAAACAGAGCTTTTGCCTTGCTTTTCTGTCGTAGCGTTTTCCGCGGTACTCTATTGTCCCCCTGCAGCGTTTCTCCAGGCCGCACAGACAGTTCAGAAAACTGGTCTTCCCTGCACCGTTTGGACCTGTGATGGCAGTGATCCTGCGGGAAGCCAGGCGAAGCGTCTTAATATCCACGACCGGATGGTCGGCATCTGAATAACGAAGATAAAAATCACGCAGGATAATCGGATCATCGGCTTCTGTAATCACTGGCAGATCGATATCGTCCGGTCCCTCTATATGAAGAGATCGCAATCCCAGAGCTGTCAGTTCATCCTGCTTAAGCACATTTTTCTCTTTTCCGCTCAGTTCCCGGACGATACGGCCGTTTCTGAGGATCACGACACGGTCAATCAGTTCCCAAAGCCACGCGATGCGGTGTTCCGCTGCAATGATTGTCTTTCCCTGAGTGCGCCAGCACTGTATAAGTTCCCTGAGGGCGAGCGTCGCTTCATGATCCAGATTTGCAGACGGCTCATCAAGAAGGATGATATCCGTTCCGGCAACATCCACGGATGCGCAGGCGATCTTCTGCTTTTCGCCGTCGGACAGCCGGAAGATGTTCCGGTCCATCAGCTTTTCGATATGAAAGCGGCAGACAGTATCGTCGATACGCGAATATATCTCTTTTTCAGACAGCCCGCGATTCTCGCAGCCGAAGGCCAATTCTCCGGTAGTATCGACATTGTAGAACTGACTGTGGGGGTTCTGGAAGACTGTGCCGACCGAAAGCGCAGTTTCATATAATTCACGCTTATTCGCGCTTTCACCGTCGATAAAGACATCACCTTCGACTGTGCCGGGATAAAAATGCGGGATCAGGCCGTTGATAAGTCTCAGGACCGTGGTTTTTCCACATCCTGACGGTCCCGTCAGCAACACGAACTCACCGGACTGAACTGTAAGGTCGATATCAGTCAGGCTGTTTTCCGTATTCGATTGTGCATCTTCCGAACCGTAACGGAAGCTTACTTTTCTCAACTCTACCATAGCTTCATTCCACAAAGCTCCAAAAGCCAGACAATGACGGTGAACAGACAGCCTGCCAGCAGGACATAGTCTTGGATGCGCAGTCCGATCAGGCATATATTTGTCCGCCGTGTAGATCCTCCGAGCCCCCTTGTCAGCGCTGAGGCAGAAAGCTCTTCACCGATGCGGACCGTCGATGTCATCATTGGGACGAGCTGGTACTCCAGCATCTGTCCGGTCTTTGTTCCGCCCAGACGGATACCGCGCATCAGCATAGCTTTTCTGATTGACCTCCATTCGGCCCCGATAGTGGGAAACAGCCTGAACATTACAGACATTGGGATCGTAAGACTCTGGGGAACGCGCAACCTCTCCATTGCGGATATGAATTCACTTACGGAAGTCGTAGCAATCAGATACTCCCCCATTACTACAGTCACCGCAAATCTGGTCAGGATACCGCCGCAAAAGAGCGCAAGATAATTCAGGATGCCGGACAGATACGGCATTGCGAGAAGCAGGCCGTAGCCTGCTGCCAGCATTGCGGCGCCGCGCACAAAGCGTCTCCATTGCCGTTCCGTCAGCAGCAGAAGGAACGGCAGCGCCGAGAGGACACCTTTTATATATCTCAGCTGATCGCCGCCCAGACCGCCCATCACAAAGACAGCCAGGACGAGCGTCACAGCAAGCTTGGTACGAGGGTCCAGAAATCCGCGCCGTTTTTGCTGTGATTGTTCAGATGAATAATCCATCAGGCAAGGCCGGCCTTTTCAAAATGCTTCTTCAGCAGCACACGGCCAAGCAGCCCGCCGAGAATCCCGCATATGAAGCATGCAGCTAAAAGCACGGGGGCCATCCACAAAGGCATCAGCTTGCTGACCGCGTCAACATAAGCCTGACCGTAATCAGCGCGCTGTGCGAAATAACCATCATAGTCCGTGAAAAGGGGAAGATAGTTTCCGAAGATCCACATGCTGAACAATCCATAGGACAGAACAGCCCTTTTAGCACTCCTGTAGTCACCTCTCTTCACGCACAGTTCCGCCAGTATTCCGGCGATCGCGCAGGTCATCAGCGGCCATGGGCCCATACCGGTAAGCAGCATCATGACACCCATGATCATGGCAAATATGAAGATCATACCCGGCTTTTTTACTTTTGTGAGAAAAAGCATGAAGGGGACACCGCCGATGATCGGGACAAGAACGCTCAATAAAGGCAGAAATATGGGGATCATCCCCAGCATTGCTATTGCCATCAGTATTACAAAGTAGATAGCGCCGTAGATACCGACGTTGATCAGGTCGCGGCCCTTAAGCTTATTGTCTGTTTCCATTGATAATATCCTCCTTATTATTTCAATTTAAATTAAAAAGCTTGGCGGTCAACTTCGAAACGAGAACGGAAAGAACGATCCCGCTGATAACCACAACGGGAAATGCCCATGCCGGACTGACCGCCATCAAGGTTTCCGCATATCCGGCGGGCATTTCCTCAACAGCACATTTATACGTATAAGCCCGATTGAGCCATATCTGACCGTAATAGCCGAAGCTTGAAAAAGTCATCGGGATCACAGCGAGCTGATCACCTGCCCAGTCATACTTGAAAACGGCTCGGATGACCTCTGCGAGAACTGTAATAATGATCAAAGGGACCACGTGCCATGAATTGACATCTTGCATGATAATCAGCAGAAGAAGCACTCCGCAAAACAGGCATACCGCTATTCCGGGCGCCTTTGCCTGTCTGAATGCTGTGATGGTGATGCCTGAAAGAAAGATTCCCGCAGTGATTTGATAACACACGAAGAATACCGGATGAATGGCTCCGGTGACGCATACGAGAGCAGTCACGATGGCATAGAGCTCCGCATACAGCACCACTCTCAAAACTCCTTTTTTGTTGATCTTCATAGTTTTTTCCTTACTCACCTTTTTTGATGCTCCACCCGGCGCTGGCGCTCTGAAGCTGTGTCATTCGCATGAAAATACCGTTTTTCCTTGCGAGCAGATCATCCGGACTGCCTTCTTCAACGACCCGTCCGTCAGCCAGGACCACGATCTTATCAGCAGCCTCCACTGTGCGCATGCGGTGCGCGATGACCAGAACGGTCTTTCCGGACAGGAGCCGCGACAGTGCATCCTGGACTTTCGTTTCGTTTTCCACGTCAAGAGATGCGGTAGCTTCGTCCAACAGGACGATCGGTGCGTCTTTCAGCAGTGCCCGGGCGATCGAGATTCGCTGGCGTTCACCGCCGGAAAGCTTTGCTCCGTTTTCTCCAATAAGCGTCGCATAACCCTGAGGCAATTTCCTCACGAACTCATCGCAGTTGGCTGCGGCTGCTGCGGTCAGGACCTCTTCGTCAGTCGCTCCGTGCCTGCCAAGACGGATATTCTCCATAACGGTATCATCAAAGAGAACTACGTCCTGAAAGACCATGGAATAGTCCGTAAGCAGCACCTCCGGATCGATTGTGCTGATATCGATGCCTCCGACTTTTATACTGCCTTCGGAGATGTCCCACAGGCGGGCAGCCAGCTTCGCACAGGTGCTTTTACCGGACCCGGACGGACCCACAAGCGCAGTCACCTCACCCTCTTTTGCAGTAAAACTGACACCGTGCAGCACCCGCTCATCGTCATAGGCAAAACCGACATTTTCAAATACGATGTCATGTCCCGATGGTTTAAAGGTATCCGCGCCTTCCGCTGTCTTCGCTTCATATATCTCCATCAGACGGCTTGCGGAGACCTGAGACATGAACATTTCCGCAATCAGCGCCAGAGCCTGGTCAAAAGGCGCATAAACGCGTGTGATCGCCAGCAGAAACATGAACAGGACCATAAAGTCGATCTGGCCCGACAGGATCAGACTCGTTCCGGTAAGTATGGTCGTTGCCACGCCGAGCCTCATGATCACACTCGCTGCATTGACGAAGATGCCGGTGTGCAGCTCGCCCTTCAGCATGGTCTTCTCATGATAGTCGATCTTATCGTCCAGGGCCTTCAGGAATCGATCCTCCTGATTCGTGGCGCGTATCTCCCGGATGTTTTCCAATGTTTCCTGGATACCGTCCGACACCTGGACGCCTGCCGCTTTGGTGATCTCGGAGTTGTGTTTGGTTAGTTTTCTGCTGCCGAAAAGAAGAGCAAATGCGACCGGGACACCCCACAGACAGGCAAGAGCCATCCTCCAGTCGTACATGAGCATGCTGAACGCTATGACCGCAGTAGAGATATATGATCCGTACAGATATCCAAGACAATGGGACCAGACATGCTCCAACCGGTTCACATCACCCATGATCGTTTCAGTAAGATCTGCCAGATCCCTTTTGCCGAAATAGCCGAGAGGCAGCTTTCTCAGACGCTCTGCGAGTCCGATCCGTACTGCTTTGACCTCGCCATAGACCAGACCATATGTGGCACGATATTGCTGCATATGGGAAATAATCGACAGCGCAAGGAAAACCAGTACCAGTATGATGAATGCGGAAGCTTTCGGCAGGCCTTTCCCGTCGGTCAGTACCGCCATATACTTTGACATCATCAGGTATAGGATACCCATGCCTCCCATAACGATCAGATTGACGATGACCGTCCAGATCGTGCCTTGCTTTGTGTTCCTGATACCCTGATCTGTAAGAGCATACTTTCTCTGAAATTCTTTTCCAAACATTTACTCCACCTCCTCAGCTGCAGAGATTTTCCATTTCACTGCCTGGTTGTACTCGGCCCACATTTCTGAGTAAAGGCCTCCCGCCGTAGCAAGCTGCGCATGCGTCCCTTCTTCCTTCACATGACCGGAATCCAGCACAATGATCTTGTCGGCACCGATAACTGTCGAAAGACGATGCGCGATCATAATGACCGTGCGGCCCTTTGTCAGAACTGCAAAAGCCTTCTGTATCAATGCCTCGTTCTCAGGATCCGCAAAGGCAGTTGCTTCATCCAAAACGACGATCGGGGCATTTTTAAGTATTGCCCTCGCCAAAGCCACTCGCTGCTGCTCACCTCCGGAAAGATAGGTCCCATCTGCCCCGATGACCGTATCCATCCCTTCCGGAAGCTTTTCCAGGATGTCATCGCACTGTGCGGCGGACAGAGCAGCCTGTACATCATCCCTGGTTGCGTCCGGTCTGGCAGCCCGTATGTTTTCCAGTATGCTCGCCTTGAACAGACGGTCGTTCTGGAACACGAAGGCGATCTGATTCATAAGCACATGAGGGTCGGCTTCACGGACATCCACGCCGCCCACTTCAACCGACCCGGAACTGACATCCCAGAACCGCGGTATCAGGCTGGCAGCTGTAGTCTTGCCTCCTCCGGATGGTCCGACAAGGGCTACGGTCTGCCCCGGCTCAACGCGGAATGATACATGTTCAAGCGCAGGGACCTGCGAACCGTCATAGATAAAGGTAACGTCTTTGAACTCAACACTGTTATTCTCGGGGATCTGCGGATGTTCTGTGATCTTGAGCACCGGTGCGCTCATCACCTGATCTATTCGTTCCAAAGCAGTGCTCGCCAGCATCATGCCGCTCGCCGCAAACATTATCCTGGCAAGAGCAGTGGATACGATCGCGGAAAACACCGCGTAAAAGGCAAAATCTGTAACAAAAGCCGCGAAATTGCCTGCCTTCAATGCGCCTGGGGCCAGGATCAGGGCAACAGGGACAAGGAAGACAAATGCCCCTTCCGTGAATGTCAGGTTAACAGACTGCGGAACGCGGCAGACATCTCCCTGGTAATGCTCAGCCTTTGCGCTGTAATCTTCTATAGCCTGTTTGAAAGCCCGGAACGAATAGACCGTCTGCTGAAACACTTTGACTACGGGGATCCCGCGCACATATTCGGTTCCGGCTTTGCTCATTACATCCTGCGCTGCCTGATATTCTGCCATCAGCTTCGCATTTTTGCCTCCCATCATGGTAAACATCGCAGCTATGGAGATCACTGCCGCAAGAAGACATGAAGCTCCCATCCGCCAGTCAAAGATGAACATCATAATGATCATGGAGATCAGCATCGCAGCACTTCCGACGATGTCCGCTAGATTGTGCGCAAGCAGCGTCTCCGTTTCTGAGGCGGCCCCATCCAGTCGGTTGCGGATCAGACCGGACGCATTGGCGTCAAAGAAGCCCAGAGGGGTATTCATAAGATGCGCCATCCCCTGCTTGCGGATATTGGAAGCCGTACGGAAAGCGGCAAGATGTGTGCACATCAGTGCGGCAAAATAGACCGCTATCCCCGCTACGGCAAAACCGAAGGCCATCCAGCCGTAACGGGCGACATCGGAGGCCTCCGTCCAGTTTGGAGCAACAGAAATCAGATCCCGCGCCACCAGCCAGATGCAGATATATGGAGCCATTCCAAGGACCATGGCTATCGCGGAAAGGCCAAGTCCCGCGAATGTCAATCCTTTGAAATTGCCTGCGTACTTGAGCAGGACGGCAACATCGCTCTGTTTCTTTTCTTTCATAAGTCATCCTCCTTATCCATGGTCAAAAACCGGTGCATTATTTATCCTCCTGAATATATATAGTTAGCAATTGCTAACCATAACCCCATATAATAGCTTCGCGTTGAGCGAAGCTGCTAATTGAGGCGGAGCGCCGCAAAAGGAATCAGAATAGCCAAAACATCTTTAAACTTTCCTGAGATAAAAATCACAACGCTGCGCCCCTTTGCCGAGAGTTCCCGTACGCTCGAATCTCAGACCCGGCAGATTGCCGTAGATCCGTTCATCATTTTCACAGAAGATCTTTGTGAGCTCCGGACATCCAAGCTCGGTAAAATACCGGCAGTACGGGCATTCGGTCACGTCCATCCGGTACTCGCCTTTTTTCTTCGTATAGAAAACATTCTTAAAACCGTTTCCAGAGCCGAACATTTTCTTTGTCATGGGATCCCAGATACTGATAAACAGGTCCTTCATCCCCGGGAGCTTCACCAGTTTCCGCAGCCTCTCCGCTATCCCAGCGCAGAGTTGAACTACAGCGTCCTCAATGATGCGATATGCTTGTTCCTGTCCTGTCACATCTTTGACGGTCAGATAGATCGCCGCCGACGGAAGGATTCTGCTGTCCGTATGCATATGCACGCCTTTGGGGAGAGATCTGTACTGCAACAGAAGCCCGCCAAGCTTTTCAGTTGCATCCTTCCACAGGGCATCGCTCTCGGCTTTCGGCAAGACCTTGTCCATTTCCGCTTTGATAACACCTTTACTCTCCATTATTGTCTCTGCGGTTTTCATATTCATCCTCCTATCAGGCGGGCAATCCCCGCCATCAGCGCCGCGATGAAAGGAAAAAGGATAATCCTCGTCATCTGTTCTTTTCGGTTAAAACCGAACTGGCGATATCCCTCACATCCTTCCGTTTCCGGGTAAAAGTGCTGGAAAAAATGTGACTTTGTCAGCAGAAGCCAGTCCAGACAGATGATATCGAAAGCCTTCCACAGATAAAGCATCACGATGAAACGCAGGAAAAACTGCCCGAAGGAAAAGCCGTTCAGGACCCCGTCGTATCCACCGTACAGAAACGCTCCGATCATCGCGAGGATGCTGATGACTGCCAGCTTCCTGCCCAGCTTATGAGCACCATAAAACCGTTCAGGATAATCCTTTGCAGCGGCCTGGATATCCTTCGGTGCTGTCGTAAAGAGCCTTCTGTCCTGGATAAGGGCGACTGCCGAATAAAGGAGCAGGCACAGCGCGAATATCAAGATCAGAGAAAGCAGCAGTGTCAGAAGCATAGGCGCCTCACTTCCTTCCGACGAGCAGGGCTGAACCGGACAGAGCCATCCATGATGACTCCCTCCTGGTCATGAACATGCCGTCTGCCGTGTCGATCAGCTGGATATCCGCATAGCCCATGTCCTTCAGCTTTTTCATGAATGCCTGCATGTCTCCGTATCTCGCCTTTGAGAAGATGTCGTGAAGAGCAAACATCCCACCCTTTTTCAGTACCCGCAGTGTCTCCAGAAGGTACGCCTGACGATCCCCGGGGATGTTGTGATACACATAGTTGCTCATCACAGCATCGAAGCTTTCATCAGGGAAGTCAAGCCCGGTTGCGTCACCGCGCCGGAAAACCACATTGCTGACTCCCTCGGCCCTGGCGTTGTTTTCACATAATTGCTTGCTGTAGGAAGCGTACTCCATGCCCCATCGATCGATCCCGATAAAAGAAGCCTTCCTGTTACGTTTGGCGCAGGCTATGGTCAGCGCGCCGCTTCCGCAGCCGACGTCCAGACCCGTTCCTCCGTCAGGCAGTTCAACGTATCCTGCGATTCCTTCAATGATCTGCTTTGACATCTTTCGCTTGCCGTCATACGAAAAGGAACGATACATGAGTATCATCCAGACCGACACGAACACTCCGATGCTCGCTACGATCAGAAAAGCGATTGACAGAAACGCTTTCACTTTTCCGGCTGAAACGTCTGTCATTCCAAATATCAGAGCTAAGGCCATGAAAAGAACGGTAATACCTAAGCTAGTTATTAT
This sequence comes from Eubacteriales bacterium, assembly GCA_024685545.1. Classification (GTDB taxonomy): domain Bacteria; phylum Bacillota; class Clostridia; order Eubacteriales; family Anaerofustaceae; genus JAAYHF01. Next base: position 10,571 of record JAIKVR010000015.1, read on the forward strand.
CATGCCCTTCGGCATCCAGTTTTTATATTCGGGTTTCATCTTGTTCCTGCCTTTCTGAGCGGCATGTTTCTTGCGCCTTCTTCCGTATCATCGTCTTCCTCATAACCGTCATACGGTGCGCAGGGATCATTATATTTCCTGGTAAAGGGCTTGCATATCTCTGTTCTATAGCGGAAGGCAAAGGCAAGATCGTCTGTCCAGCCGGTATGGCCGGTGATGATTTTCAACGGACGCTCCCTCGAGCGCAGATTGCTCTCAAGGGCTTCCAGAGACCTGACGGCCAGTTTGTTATCCTCAGCAAGAGTGCTGAGAAAGCTGTATCCGCCGTCCGCTCCGAACCAGATCGCATCACCCGTAAACAGGTACTCGTCATCAATGAGATAGACCATATGTCCCCATGTGTGACCCGGGACCAGAATACATTCGATCTTGATTTCACCTATGGTGATGATCTGGCCATCCTTCAGCAGGATCTTCCTGTTGTCCGCCTTGACAAGGGGAAGTTTAATCACCCCATGGAAAACCTTTCTCCTTACTTCACCGGTAAGATACCGGTTCTCTATCTCGCCGATATATACCGTCGCGTCTCTGAAAAGAAGACCGCTGTCCCGTTCCAGGGCGCCGACGTGATCGGTGTCCTGATGGGTGATGAAAATATGCTGAATAGACGCCGGATCGATGTCCAGCCATCCCATCTTTTCCTTAAGACGTTCGTAATTGTATCCCGCGTCGATCATGATCGTGATACCGTTTTTGCTGTAAAAGAAAATGTTTGCGACCCACTCCCTCACGCAGGCAACATGTTCGTCTATCCGTCCGGTATTCAGCGGCTTGAAAATGGCTTTGCCGCGGAACAGCCTGCTCATGGATCTCTTTTGTTGTTCCGAATCTTTCCTTGCCATTGTGTCTCCTTATCGAATGACTGAAACTATTAGACCAGCCAGCGCTGCCGGAACCAGCCCGAATACAATGCCGGGAAACAGCATCCCCCTCAGATGGAACCACTTCTGATGATACGCTTCGTCCATGTGTTCGGTCCCTTCCAGGCGGAACATTGACAGATTCGCGAACAGGACCCAATCCAGAAAGAACGTATCGTAGGCACCGATCCATACCATCAGTCCGAACGCAATAAGAAAGCCCTGCCAAAAGGTTTTAGCACCGGCGATCAGTGCGCATGCAAGCAGGATCCCCGCAAACAGCACTATGCCGAGACTTTTGGCTAGGATGACTTTTTTTGATTTGCCGGAAACATCCATCCGCTCATGCGTCTTGAAGTATTCCTCCTGGATATCCGGGGGATAATTATGGATCCCGGCAGCGCTGTACTTTTTGTCGCCGCGATAAGCCAGGAATACAATTGCCGTAAAACCCGCAGCAAACGCCAGCCCCTCCGCTGCAATGATCCACCACGTCATTATTCGGTTCCTCCCATGTCCGCTTTCCTGCATTTGAAGCAGCCGATGCTCTCCACCGTTGTCAAATGTACGTCTTCATACATTCCGGACAACCGATCTCTCAGGCTTCCTTCTGTTTCGAAGGGCGGGGTAAAAAAACCTTTTTTAACATACAGGTGCCTGATGAACCAGTCGGTCCGCTTGCAGGAGCCCTCAATATAGAAACATCCGCAGAAGATCCCGCCCGGCCTCAGCACGCGGAAGGTCTCCCTATACGCCGCCTCCTTATCCGGAAATGCGTGAAATCCGTTCATGGAGAGCACGATGTCAAAGGATTCATCTTTAAAGGGAAGCGCTCCGACATCGCCCTGCCGGAAGGTGATGTTTTTGATCCCGGCAGCTTCTGCCTTCTTCTGCGCTGCGCCCATCATATCGGCTGAATAGTCCAGACAGGTAATGTCTGCGGCGGCAAGCTCTTTGTATATCGGCACAGTCAGCACGCCTGTCCCTACAGGTACCTCAAGGAGCTTTCCGGAAAAGTCTTCAGGGACTCCGGAAACGGCCTGCTCGATATATCGCAGATTCTTTTCTCCGTCCATGTTCCACACCATCCGGCAGATCGCTTTGCCGAGAAAGGTCGAATAAGTCATCATTCCATCGTAGAAACTGGCATTATCTCCCGTAAGTTTATAGGCGTTTTTTATCTGTTCTTTCCTTGTCATATGCTTTCCCTCCGAAAGAGTGCCTTACGATCCTCATCTTCACCAGCATGTCGCAGAACCTTATCATCAGTTTATGGAATACCCCGACGTCCCTGTATATATCCCTGTAGCCGCGCATGTAGCTTCTTGCCGTCACAGAGGCAAAACATCCGCTCCAGCCGCAAAGCTCCGCTTCGTCTTCCAGGGAGAAAAAGGCGCTCACGTCCGTGATCCCGGCTTCTTTCAGCCAGATCTTCCGCATCAGTTTAGCGCCGCGCTCATTGCAGGAATCGAAGACCAGCACTGCCCCCGGGAAATGTTCTGCCATGGCCGAGAACAATTTCCTGACGTCCTCGGTTTTGAAGTAATAAAACACACCTGCCGCAAAGAAGACCGCGCCATCCGAGGCATCGATCAGGTCCATCCATGTGTGGTCGTTGAGATCATAAGCAAGGTTCTGCTCGCGCTCCCCCGCAGGCAGCAACTCGTTTCGCACCTGTATCACGTCCTCCATGTCGATGTTATATCCACGGCAAAGACCATTATCACATTTATGGAAGGTATTATCCAGACCGCACCCCATGTTGACAACGGCAGCTTTGGGATGCTCCTTCAGGTATGCCAGAACCTCACAGCAAAGATCATACTGTCTCTGAGCCACCTCGAGAGCCCCGAAGAGCCCGGCTGCGGATTCCATCTTCTTTCGTTTTTCCGCGAAGTCATAATCCAGAGAGGCGCATATCCGATTCACTTCCGGATCCGAGAACAGTTCAGGGAAACGTTCGGAACATACAAGCCGTCCGAACAGAGGGATAACCAGAGTCTCCTGCACCGTGTTTTTCTCGATGTGATACTTCATCCTAACTCCTTACCCCAGTGCGACGTCCAGCGTCATCATAAGACTGAAACCTACCGCAAAGAACACAACACCTGTATTGGAATGCTTTCCGGAAGACATCTCCGGGATCAATTCCTCAACAACCACGTACAGCATAGCTCCGGCAGCAAAAGACAGAAGATACGGCATTGCCGGGATCACCAAGCTGGCCGCCAGAACGGTCAGCCCGCCAAAGACCGGTTCCACAGCACCGGAAAGGACTCCCATCCAGAATGACTTCGATTTGCTTTTTCCCTCTGCAAAGAGCGGCATGGATATGATCGCCCCTTCAGGAAAGTTCTGGATCGCGATGCCGAGCGCCAGCGCAAGTGCCCCGCCGGCTGTAATGCCGTCCGAAGACGAGAGCCATCCGGCGTAGACCACGCCTACAGCCATCCCTTCCGGGATGTTATGAAGCGTCACGGCAAGGATCATCATTATGACCCGATCCAGCTTTGCTTTGGGACCTTCCATTTGGTCGGCCTGATTGATACCTCTGTGCAGATGCGGGACCACGTGATCAAGAAGAAGCAGGAACATGATTCCCAGCCAGAAGCCGATGAAGGCAGGAAGGAAAGCCAGCCTCCCTTTAGCAGAGGACTGCTCGATCGCAGGAACGATAAGGCTCCATATTGACGCCGCCACCATCACGCCCGCAGCAAAGCCGGTCAGAGCGCGCCTGACATCGGTTTTGAGTTCCTTTTTAAGGAAGAACACACATGCCGCGCCTGCTGCCGTACCGATAAAAGGAATCAAAAGTCCCAGAGCTACAGTTTTCATCTGCGTTTGAACAGGCTTTTCTTTTCATAAGGGACAGATTCGATACTCAGACATGTATAGCCTGTGGCATCGATGGAGGCTTTGAGCCTGTCGCCGTCAACAGCCTCCTCTGTCAGAAATGAGGCTTCCTTTTTGCTTCTTGAAGCAGTGACCTTCTTTGCGGACGGGAACGCTTTCCGGATCGTCTCGCATATGTGAGTCTCGCACATCCCGCACATCATCCCGTCTATTTTCACTGTAGTTTTGATCATGGGTTCCTCCAAGCTTTCCTTTTGTATCCGCAATCGCAGTATGGGCCTCCGGATGCCAGCGTATACTCTCGGATGAAGTCGTAAGTGCCGCTTGCATCGCTCATGGTATAGTCCAGATGGCACATTGCGGGGACAAGATCATATAGGCCCAGTTCCTTCATCAATGAGCATATGCCGCATCTGCTGAATCGGGCCTCATAACCGTTTCCATCCTCATACAAAAGGAATTCCATGTTCCAAGAATAAGGATTGCGGTCTGCGGCGTTGAATGCGGCTGTTGCCTTCATGCCGCTGATATCCCTGGCGCTGAATTTACGCTTCCCTTCCATGCGGCAGAACCATTTCATCGGGCCTGTTATCATGGCCTCAGCGTAATAATCTGTCAGTTGATCCACATCCGGTCCGTTCTCCATGCTCAGCAGGAAAGCGGAGAACATGGCGCAGCTCACGATATTTAATTTGAATCGGTCTGCTTTCTCGAATTCCGGAAGGTGTGCGATAATGCCTTTATATCTTAGCCTGGCAGCCTTAAGGACCCTGCCGGCCTCTTCTCTGTCAAATCCGAGCACGTAAACCAGCTTGTCCCGGAACGATCTTGCGAATAACGCCCACATTCCCACGGGCATGCCGATATATCTCATCCTATTCCCCTTTTCAGACCGGCATCTCCATGAATTCGTCAATTGCCGCAAGCACTGGGAGGGCATACTTTTCTCCGCCGAACAGCCACTGTTCATGCTGCATGTCGAATTCCCGTATATCGGGATCACGGAAATGCTTTTTATACCGTTTCAGATACTTATCTCCCATCTTATTCGCATAGATAAAATGGACTCTGGTGCGTTCCACGTGGATATCATCCTGAAGCCGGGTGATCAGATCGGTGTAGTATTCGTTTTTTATGGATATGGGGTCGAATTTAGCAAAGCACCTGATAAAACGGCCTGCCGTCTCATCGTCCAGCTCAAAGATGTCCTTCAGCTTCTCCCTGCTTCTTTCCATCTTCTTTCCATTTTGGGTAAAGCTTGTCAGAAGAGGCACTACCAGCTTTGACTGCAGCCAGGCGCTGAATCTCCCGCTCTGGTCCAGATCGGAGCTTCCGAAGATCCCGTGATCCATATGGATTCTTTCCCGCTGGATCAGCTGTCCGACAAAACTGCCTCCAAGAGAAGAGCCGATCGCCCATCGATCCTTCCGTCAAAGTGCTCCTCGATGTACGTCTCAATCTTTTCCGTGACCGTGATCATGCCCTCAAAGACAGATCTGCTGCCGTCAAAGCCATCGTAGTTGACGCAGATCAGGTGATACCTCTCTCCGAGCCTTTCCAGAACGGAGCCGAAGTTTGTCTGATAATCGCAGGCCGTCCCCGGCAGCAGCATCAGTGTCTTTCCTTCCACATTGCCATATTCATCAAATTGCATATGGTATATGCCCCTATTTATATTCTCGCAGATATATTTCCCGCTCCTTGAGCAGATGTTCCAGTGCTCTTCTTCAAGCCGCTGCGGATGGATCATTTCGATTTTTCCGTAATTATCATGAGGATTTTAACAGTCAGCCTATATCTGCGGGTAAAGCTTCATGGTCCATTCAGGAAATCCGCTTCTTCGCATATCATTTGAGATTATGTTTTCCGAATACGAGAGTTAGCCATTGCTAACCCATATGCTACTATACCTGCTTAAGAGATGCAAATCAAGTGCTTAATTCAAAAAATAAAGATCATTCCACATTCATCAGGGAAGAACACGGACAGTCTTAAACCAGACGATGTATAAAAAAGATGGAATATTTACGGATCAGCAGCATCGAGACGATGGATTACCGGAAAATACCGATTATAATAGGATGTCAGCAGGTCTCTGAAAATATCACCGTTATACTGATAAAGTATTTTTCAGCCTTAGCTGATTGAAGGCATAACTGCGAATGACCCGCAACCCGGATATGTACCGAGTTGCAGTTTTCACGGATCTGTTTCAGTATACGATCACGGGATATCAGAGGGTATTGGAACAGACATCATCGCCATCAGGAATAAAGAGCCCAGTGCCTGCAGAACTGAAGAGACTTCCGTCTGACAGACTGATTCTGCCTACAGTTCGAAGATTCAGTAGGTTCCTGAGAATTTGAAATAGTAAACCAAATCTGTCTGAGAAATAGACTGATTGGGAGGATAAAAATGGACTATCAGCAATGCCTTTTGTGCCACAATGCTGCCTGCAGCAGGGCTTGCGGAAAAATTGACCCCGCGCGTATCCTGCGCCGGCTGTATTTCGATAATGAAGAGGGAGCCTTGAACGCAGCCGCCGAAGGAGTCCCCTGCAGTAACTGTCAGGGCGAATGTGAGAACGCCTGCCCGATGCATCTTCCTATAAAAGAGATCATCACCTCTCTCGAACCGCAGGAGCAGGGAAAAAAAGAAGTTGATTATTCCTGTCTTAAGTGCGATTTCTGCGGTTTTGAACTGGAAAATCCCTTCCTGCTGTCCTCATCGGTCGTCTCATCCACCTACGACATGTGCGCCAGGGCCTTTGAGGTCGGATGGGCAGGAGCAGCTTTCAAGACGGTCTGTCTGATGGATATCGAGGAGGCCTCTCCGCGCTTTTCTGCTATCAGGGGGGATAACAGCAGGATCATCGGTTTCAAGAACATTGAGCAGCTCTCGGATCATACCCTTGAGGAAAACCTTGAGATATTCCGTCAGCTGAAGAGGGATTACCCGAATAAGCTGCTGCTTGTATCCTTCATGGGGCGCGATGACGAGGAATGGGCTTATCTTGCCGAACAGCTGACCCAGGCTGGCGCCGATGCCCTGGAAATGAACTTTTCCTGTCCCAACATGACCGAAGGAAGCACAGGCAGCGATGTAGGTCAGATACCACATCTGGTCGAACACTATACCCGCGTGGTCAGAGAACACACATCCCTGCCGATTATCGCAAAGCTTACTCCGAATGTAACAGACATCAGGGAGAGCGCAGAAGCGGCAGTGAGGGGAGGCGCGGACGGACTTGCCGCGATCAATACAATCAAAAGCCTGATCGGGGTGGATATCGACTCGACAGACGGCATCTATCACACTGCTATCGGCGGTTATTCAGGCAAGGCTGTCAAGCCGATCGCTCTGCGCTACATCGCCGAACTCGCCCAGGATCCCGCACTGGCCGGTCGGCACATAACCGCCATGGGAGGCATTGAGACCTGGAAGGATGCTCTGGAGTTCATCGTCCTCGGCTCCGACAGCGTTCAAGTGACCACAGCGGTCATGCAGTACGGATACCGCATCATCGACGATCTGAGAGAAGGCCTGGCCCTTTACCTGACCAGCCATGGGTTCAAATCGATGAAAGAGATCAAGAGCAGCACCATTGAGGGTATAGTACCGACCAACAGCCTCGACCGTTCTTTCATCGTCTATCCTAAATTCCAGCTGAAAAAATGCGTAGGCTGTCAGCGCTGTTACCTGTCCTGTATGGACGGAGGCCATCAGGCCATCACTATCAAAGACGGCCATCCGCACATGGATCCGAAAAAATGCGTAGGCTGCCATCTGTGCGTACTGGTATGCCCGCAGCAGGCTATCGTCTCTTCGGGGATCAAGGTCGCAAAGAAGAACTGACTTTCCGAATCAGCATGATCATCAATTGCATATAAGAGGGAATTCACAAAAACATGCCGTCTGCCGGCTGTATACAGCCACTCCATTAACGCATCGGCATGTATTTTACATAATGTTGATAGAAAAACAGGGCCAAGGAGGAAGCATAATGAAAAAAACAGAAATGTACATCCCGTCTTCTGACAATAAAACGCAGATACACACCATCATATGGGACCCAGAGATCGATAACGTGAAAGCAGTCGTCCAGCTCGTTCACGGCATGTCGGAATACATTGACCGTTACAATGATTTTGCTGTATATCTTACCGAAAACGGGTACGGTGTGATCGGCCACGACCATCTCGGTCACGGAAAGTCATTGACCGATACATCGAGGCTCGGTTTTTTCAGCGAGAACGACGGTCCTGAGATCCTGCTTAAGGATATCTCTGCCGTCAGTCATGCGGCTGAGGAAAGGTGGCCCGGTAAAAGGCGTATTCTTCTCGGCCACAGCATGGGCTCCTTCATAGTGCGCCGATACGTTGCTCTCCATTCGGAAGAGATCGACGGCGCGGTTTTCATGGGTACAGGATGGGTCCCGAAAGTCGCCAGCGACCTCGGAGGTCTCTTGGCAAAACGCGCGATAAGGAAAAACGGAGCCTTCACAAAGAGCCCGCTGCTTTCGCAGATGGTGTTCGGCAGCAACAACAAACCTTTTGAACCGGCACGCACCCCATTGGACTGGCTGTCGCGCAACGAAGCGAACGTCGACCGGTATATCGCAGATCCTCTATGCGGATTTGAGTTTACCTGTGGTGCTTACCTGGATTTCTTCAACTTCCTTCAGCATCTGAGCCGCGGGGACGATGAACAGAATATCCGCAAGGACCTTCCGATACTCATAATCTCCGGGGAGAACGACCCCGTCGGCGGAGCAAAAAGCTGCCCGGCCGTGCTGAAGCACTACAGGAAAGCAGGGTTGACGGATGTCACGCTCAAGCTATTTTCCGATGACCGCCATGAGATCCTTCAGGAGCTCGACCGCGATAAAGTATTCAGATATCTCTCTGACTGGTTCGGCAGGGTGGTCGACGGGAAGCAAACAGTGTGATGATTGCGCTCAGATGCAGCACTGTCGTCACGATCCGCAAAAGATCAGCACCATATCACCTTCTGGACACAGATATGCACGCAGATGTTCGACCATATTGAAGCCGGTAAAATGACCGGACTGTGCGGGAATCGGCCATGTAATGAGACCCGCCTTCAACTATGGACAAATGGTCCTGACAATGAGGGAACAAAGCTGTTATAATATAATATGTGCATGCCCGAAAAATGGAATATGCTGTAATAATCGGCGATATTACAGTCAGAGAGGAGAAAAAAATGAAAAGAACCGCTATATTTGTTTTTGATTATAATCCTTGCTTTATCTATCCTGGCAGCCTTCAGGAAACCAGATAACAGCGGGGACGACAGTCCTGCCGCATTTGATCCCGCACAGGTGAAGACCATGGAAGATATCTTTGCTTATGCGGATACCAGCTCCTACAATGATATCGGCTATACAGAAACAGAGTATATCTGCGTATTCGAAGCCGACGGGATATATTACAGAGCTACCGCGGAACTTCCGGCAGATGTTTCGGAGGCACTCTGGGCAATAGACTTCTTTGATGAAAACAGAGATCAGAAGGAGAGAGAACTGATCTCACCTCTGGCAGTCAAATCTATCGAGAACCTCAGCGATCAGATACTCAGTCAGGAAGAACTCGATCAGCTCGCAGGCCGGACGGGGCAGGATCTTTTTGACGACGGCTGGACATACTGGGCATATAATCTGGAAAATATGGAAGCATCTATGAATTACGGACCGTTCTCTTATAACGTTCAGTTCGACTACAGCGG
>JAIKVR010000048.1 GCA_024685545.1 Eubacteriales bacterium
CAGGTTGTTGTTTACACACATAGTGGTATATGACCATCTTGATGTATGCTTTGACTTGAACTTGGGGGCTCCCTGTTTCCTGTCAAAGAAGTTCCTAAAGGCATCGTTAAGATGCCTGAGAGACTGCTGGAGAGCTATGGAATCGACTTCCTTAAGCCAGGGCAGCTCTTCCTTCAAATGGGTGAGCCATTCCGAAAGCTTGCTGCAGCTGACAGAAACCCGCTCATTCTGATATATAATGTTCCTGTACTCAAGGGCTTTGTTATAGACATAGCGGCAGGAACCGACGGTCATCATGGCGAGTTCGAGCTGATCATCTGTCAGGTATGCTCTGTATCTGAATGCCCTGTTGCCCATGGCGGTACTCCTCTCTGTGCTGTTATTGTAGCACAGAAAGGAGTATTCTGCAAACGTATGTTCGATTTTCTGTCTTATACAAGACGAGATGGACAGACATAGAAGAACTCAGGCAATGACTATCAGGCGCCAAGACTCATTGCTTGTTTACAGCAGATCCCTGGTGCGATCCATCTCACCGCTTACAGAAGCGGGAGTATTCTCGCTGAAGCTTGATAAAAGAGAGGCAGTTCAAAGCTAGCTGCCCCTCTTATGAAAAGAAGGTTTGACAGAGCTTCCATCAAACCTTCTTTTACTGTTATTGTTCCGATTTAAATTAGCACTCGTAGCCGCCGTCGACTTTGATGACCTGTCCATCGATGAAGGCGGAGTCATCGCAGGCGAGGAACAGAGCAACTGTAGCGATATCTTCGGGTTCGCCGGGTCTCTTGAGCGGGCAGGCATCGATCATCTGCTGAAGTGCTCCGACACCGCCGATGGAGTCGACCATTGCTGTGTGAATAAGTCCGGGAGCAATAGCATTAACCCTGATTTCCGGTCCGAGCTCCCAAGCCATGGACTTGGAAAGTCCTGCCATAGCATGCTTAGAGGAGATGTAAGCTGCGAATCCGTGGTGAGCTGCGAAGGAAGCAACGGAAGCAGTATTGACGATAACGCCCTTGCCCTTTGCCTTCATGATCGGGGCAACCTTCTGGGTGAGGATCAGAGCAGCGGTAACGTTAACGTTGAAAACGTTCTGCCATTCATCCTGAGGAACATCCAGCAGTGTGGACATGGAGAGCATTCCTGCGTTATTGAAGAGAATATCGACTGTGCCGTAGGCCTTAACGGTCTCGTCAACGATCTTCTGGCAGCCTTCCGTAGTATTGGTATCGGCCTGTACGAAGATGGCTTCTCCGCCGACTTTCTTGATATCATCGAGAACTTCCTGTCCTCTTCCCTGGTTACGTCCGGTAACGACGACCTTGGCGCCTTCTTCTGCGAACAGCTTAGCCGTTGCTCTTCCCATACCGGAAGTGGAGCCTGTAACGATTGCTACTTTTCCTTCAAGTTTTTTCATAATATTACCCTTTCATTTTATTATTCTGGCAACATTATATATCTATGTGTGGGCTAAATCAACACATTCAAGATTGCGGAACGAAAAAAAAGCGACAAAATTTATGTTTTGTCTTCAATTTTTTAATTGTGATAGAGCTATTCAAACCAAATTTGAATTAGAAGCTCAAATAAATAGAGGCGTTAACATCTGTTCGATGAAAACGCCCTGAAAGGCTTCGTTTTTCAGCATTGATCGGAACATGGCCAAGAGAATATGCCACTGAACAGGGCTAATTCTTTTCCTGGTTCTTCTTTGCGTATTCCTCTTCGAACTGGATCCTGTCCAGCAGTTTTTTCGCTTCGCCGTGACCCTTTTCTGCTGCGGAAGAAAGCCAGTTTTTGGCGAGCTGATTGTTCTTTTCTTTGCCTATGCCGTAATAGAAGCATCTTCCCGCATTGTACAGAGCGTTCACGTTTCCGCCTGCGCCTGCGGCGCTGTAGTATTTATATGCCTTTTCCGGCTGTTTTTCCACTCCGAAGCCATGCTCGCACATGACGCCGTATACATCCTTGATGTCGTCGTCGATCCCCTGAGCTGCGGTGATGCCTACTCCTCCCACAAAGGAATCCATGATAAGCTTCCCTGCTTTTGTGTTGTTCGGCTCGCAGCCTATCCCCAGATAGAAGAGCATTCCCAGCTTAAGCTGCGCTATCGGATCCGGATTATTTCTGTTTTCAGCCGCCGAACTGAAGTATTCAACGGCCTTTGCCTCATCCTTCTGCACTCCGTGTCCGCCAAGGTAGAGATTTCCGAGCTCTCGCTTCGCCGCCGTATCATATTCTGCTGCTTTTTCGAACCATCGCAGCGCATCTGCGTACTGACCGGCAGCCGCAAGCTTCTGTCCGTATGCGGTCTGGGCTTTCCTGTGATCCATCCCGGCTGCCCGGCGCAGCAATTCAAGCGCTTTCGTCGCGTCCTTTGGAGAGTCTTCCCCTGCGTCAAGCATGAGAGCGGCCATGTATGCGGATTCCTTCATGCCCTTGTCTGCTGCTTTTTCAAACAGTTCCAAAGCTTTGAGCGGGTCTTTGTCGACGTAAAGGCCGTGACTGTACATCTCGCCGAGGCGTTCCATGGCTTCAGCTGAACCTGACTCGGCAGCCTTTGAATACCATTTGACAGCCTCTTTCCCGTCCGCTTTGAGTATCTCCTCCCGGCCTCCGTTGCCGTCGCTCTCCGCCATGCGTTCAATGTCATTTTCGTTGAATCTGCCTGAATTACTGCCGTCCGGCATGGCTTCGACGCCGGTTTCACAGAGCAGCCCCATGTAGTATTCGCCCAGCGGATCCGGTGATTTCGCATTGGCTGCGCGCTTGAACCAGTAAAGGGCGATCTCATCGTTTATGTTCGTGCCATATCCTTCATGGAAGAGTATCCCCAGTCTGGTCTCAGCTTTATGATTGCCTTTCTTTGCGGCTTTTTTATAGTATTCCCGTGCAGCGCGGTAGTCGCGCCGGCTCTCGGAATACATCCCCAGCTGATACTGCGCTTCGGCGTCGCCCTGCGCGTCTTTTTTCTTCAGTTCGTCAAGTGTCTGTATATCCATATCCATTGAAACTGCACCATCCTTCTTTCAGTCCTGAAACAGACCGGAGATGAACCGGTCCAAAGCGCAGCTTGGGACCGTCACCTCCGGTCTGACGGTATTGCCGGTCGATCGGCATTGATCATCTTTTTCTCTGGTATCTGATCTTCATGAGCAGGGAAGAGTTCTTCAGCAGATCTCCCAGTGCCTTGTCGGATTCTTCCTTGAGCATGTCGGCGATCTTTTTATTGGCCTCATTAAGGAGCTTGTCGTCCTTTTTCTCCTGATATTTCTCGTCGTACTCACGCAGTATCTGCGCGCCTCTGTTCATTACCGTGGAGGTGTATCTTTCGTCCGTGGAGATGTTGCCGGCGTAATGAGCATCAGTGAGCACCGCAATGAGCCTGCTCTGCCAGTACATCGTGTCGGTATTGACGGTCTCCGTTACCTTTGAAAGATAGGGCGGCAGCTCGTCTACTTGGGCGTAGAACGGGAAACAGCAGGTGAACCCGCTCCCGCCCATGGATACCCACTCGACTCCCTGGAGCTTCTCCGGCATATAGCCCCTGATCTGCAGGATGCCGCAGATATCGCTGTTCGGAACGCCTATCGTGCGGTAGCGGCTGCTCTGGGGAGACGTGGCGTCATACGGATCGTAGGGCGTTCCCTGGTAGTGGGAGCCGAGCAGATAACGGATATCCTGTACGGTGACCTTTCTTTCCGGCACGAATGACCAGGGGATATTGTTGCTCTCCGGCGTGAAATCGGCGTTTTCCCCGTCCCACTTGTATGTGTTCTCAAGGAAGTATCTGGCCATGAACCATCCGCGCGGAGTGTTGTAGATATGGTCGGAATCCGAACGCGAACCGAAAGCGAGTCTTGGGTTGAAAGGTCCGTCCTGACCCGTGTAAAGGTGATTCTTTTCCACGAATTCCTTCAGATCCTCGGAGCACATGCAGTACTCCTTTTTGCCCATGGCATCCCTGAAATCGAATTCGTCAAGGCCGAACTGGTTGGGCATTATGACTACTCTGTCATCAGGGACCCTGTGGGCGATCCAGTGATGCCCTCCGATGGTCTCAAGCCACCAGGCTTCGTCCCTGTCGGCGAAAGCGATCCCGTTCATCTCGTAGGTCCCGTACTGCTCGAGCAGCGAGCCAAGACGAAGCACTGCTTCTCTGGCTGTTTTCGCGTAAGGCAGCACGATGGTCACAAGGTCTTCCTCGCCGATGCCTCCGGGAACTTCCTTTCCGCTGCGTCCTTTCTTGGGCTGGTATACCACCAGCGGGTCGGCGCTGAGCACTCTGGGATTGCTCGTGACGGTCTCGGTGGCAGTCATCGCCACGTTTGCGGAGTTGATGCCTGCCGCGGGCCAGAGCCCTCTTTTTTTATTTACGTTTGGCGCGGAGGTATACTGAAGGGGATCGTCCGGCAGGTCTATCGTAAGATGCGAGATCACTGTCTTGTATTTGCGCGGCTGCTTTGCGGGCTTGGTGACGATAAGGTTCTTGGCTTCGAAGCCTCCGTCGTCGTTTCTCGCGATGATCACGCTGCCGTCTGCGGACGCCTTTTTACCTACCAGGATAGTTGTGCATGACATATCGTTTCTTCCTTTCATTTGTTATTTAGAAATCAATTTTTGTCGGGTATCCTCTGACGGGATCGGAATCACACAGGCGACAAAACGCTTAAAAACCTGATGGTTCGGTTCTCATCAGCCGAAGCATAGGATCCCCGGATTCTTTGATATCAATTATATTATCAGATAAGCCTTTTATTATTATATTTTGAAAGGCAAATGCATTTTTGCCGCACGTGGGCCCTCTTTGTCATCCGCCTGTATTGAAAGAAATGAGGCAATCCAATACAATGGATACATCTTCAGGGAGGATAGTCATTCAGACAAAGGATGCTGACCAAAATGAGCGTTTTGGAGAACTGGCTTAACAATAACCGTTTAAGTGATCCCGACGATCTTGATGCGCTGCTGGAAACGGCCGAGCTTACCAGACAGCTGATACATGACAGGGATTATTCAGGTTTGAATACCGTGATAGTCTACACGATAGGAAACAGTTTGTACGAAGCCTTCTCATGGATCACGGCACTGCTTCAGGAAGAGTTCGGGAAGACAGACGGATATGCTCTGGACGATTTCGAGTGCGAGATAGGCACATCGATCCCGGATTACGACGGGCTTGCGGACAGTCTGCAGATCGATTTCAGCAAGCTTAAGAATGACGTTGAAAATGTTTATGACGAACGCGGGGAGATCGAGTCGTTTTTCAGCAATTCCACATATCCTACCGGTTACGGGAACATTTTCTTCATGTCCTCGGAAAACTTCGACAATAAGGATCATGATTATATCCTGTATAAGCTGCTGTTCAGAAGATGACCGGCACTCTTTCAGCAGCAGATAAGGATCTGACTGGGAAAACGATATGGAATACTGGGATTATCCGGAAGAAAAAACAGAATTATTCGAAGCGAGCGACAGGAATTATTACTGGAGCACCGGCAGCATGTACACATTTCTGTGCTCCAGGCAAGATCTTGATCGGATCGATCCGTGGAAGGATCTGACTGACGGCGGATGGGTGATAGCCAGCTATCTGCGCTGTGACGTCGTTGAGCACGGTTCAGTCGTGTTTGCCGGCCATGAGGCGGAGGACCTGAAGGAAAAATCAGGTAAATTCGTGATAGTCCGAAGCATGCCGTTCGTGTACAGGGTCCAGACGTGGGGGGAGAGGAAGCTTTCAAGCTATGAGGTCCGCAGCGACGAAGGCTTCAATGAGGCATTGCAGCCTCTGTTTTTCATGTCGCGAAAGAAAGCCCTGAAAAAAGCGCTTGAGCTTTCCAAAGGGGATGACTACAGATATCTCGTAAGCAGACAGCTGGACAGTTTTGACCGTCACTGAACCCGGATAAAAGATCGATCTTTTCGTAAATGACAACAATGGCAGGCGCCGGCCTGCCATTGTTTTTTGTCAGGTATTCAGGTTGACTGTTCCGTCAGGTTCCGGTCAGGATGCCTCATCGGCGGCTTTGCGGAAACTGCCCCGTCGGAGCCTGCTGCTACGGTCACGGGTTTGTCCCTTTTAATTCGGAAAATCTCTTGCAGTGGAGCGTGAGCGCGTCTGCGGCCTTTCTGTAAAGCTCCTCGTAGTGCGTTCCTTCCTCGTAGGGTTCGGATTTGTCCGGATCCATCCATTCCGTGTTGCTCATCTCTTCCAGAACAGGTAGCTGCTTCATGAAGCAGTACGGGTCCTGATCCAAGGGCTCATCGTAGCTTTCGTATTCGGTGATGCTTTCCTGGGCAAATGAGCGCACCGAATTGCACATGGAACGGAAAGCGGCGACCAGGGATCTATACGCGTCGGTCTTAAGCTGGTCTTCATACTGTTTAATAAAGTCGGTAATTTTCTTGCAGCGTTCCAGCGTGTCCTTCATGTCACCCATTATTCCGCCGTGACAGAGCGTGACCTCAAGCGTATAATCGTCGATGACCTTCATCTTCGTGATCACCGATGATTTGACACTGAATTGTCCGCTCGAGTTGACTTCGAAGCTGTTCGTATAGAAGGGCCATTTTTTCACCTCTTCGATGTATCCCTTTCTTCTGGCCCTGCGGTATTCATCGTCCGATGAATAGTTGTGCCGATGGACGTCTGCGGCGACGAATTCCCAATGCTTCATGTCCGTTATGCATCTTTGATAGATGTCCCTGATCTCCCCGTTGACCCTGTTGTACAGGTCCTTGTTATAGTTCTCTCCTACAAACTCCTCAGTGATGGTCAGCAGCTTGAAGGCGCTCTCAAGGTTCATCTGTCCCAGCATCGAATATATAAGATCGCAGGTAGATCTGATCCATTGATTGTCCTTGTAGTAATTCATGACCATATCATACTGTTTCAGTTCTTCCGGAGATTTGTATTTGTTGACCCATTCGGGCCTGTTCATGTCATGCGAAGCCGCAGGAAAGGATCCCTTGTTTCTTTCATGGAAGACATAGACCCATCCTTCCTCACTGAGATCATGCATATAAAGGTCCTTCTGCAGCTTTGCGACTCCGTCATGGTCATTATCGTAGACCATATCGTTGAGCCTCTTATAGAACGTCTCGATATGGCTTTTGAGATTATTGACCTCGACGATTATCTCTTCCTCGGTGATCTTTGCCCAGTAGTTCGCGTCTTCGTAGATCTCCTCCCACATCTCTATCTCTTCCTGCTCATATCCGGAATAATCAAATCCTTCTCCCATATCTTCCTCCTTGTCATTTCCTGTCATGTGCTCTGGATCCGGTCAAAAGCCTGCGGCTTTTGTCAGAACCGGATCTCGTAATCCCGCACGTACCATCTGCCTCCGTTGACACGGATCAGATTCCTTCTTACGGGGCTTCCGAGCTGCTTTCCGTTCTTGTCGAAGGAGACGGTCTGCACGGACGCGTATTCCACCTTTTCTCCGTACTTCGACTCGATCTTCTGCTGCTCATCTTTTGACAGGAAATATGATTCCAGCCCGCTCTCGTCGCTGTAGCCCTTGACGACCATTATCTTAGTGGCTTCGGGCACCACATTGGCGTGTACGTATTCGCCGTGGAAGCGTTCCTGATGCAGATCCCAGTGATACATGATGAGAGACTCCTGGGTGGGATTCTGCCTTCTCTCCTCCTGGATGCATTCCACATACAGGTCGTAGTTCTTTTCCTTGATCGCCTGCCGGAATATCTCGACGAGTCTCTCGGGCGTGACGTCGTCGGGTATTGATTTTTCCGTATACCAGCCGTCCTTGATGGCGGCGACTTCCTCTTCGCCGACGAAATAGCCGCTGGTCTCACTCTCGCCGTCGTAAAGGCCGAGCACGTGTCCCGGCACGTAGAGCGCGACCGGCTCGACTACTACCGCATAGACCGAACCGCCCACCTTTTTCTGACCCGCTTCCGGGATCTCCATGGCGAGATCTTTGATCTCTCCCAGAACGGTCCACACATCCACTTCGTCCATGGTGCTGTCCACGAGCCTGCGGTAGCGTTTGACCGCCTCGTAGGGACCGAGCCACCTGCGGCCGTCGATCTTTACGAAATACATGCCGGTGGATCTCTTGCCTACTGCGATATATTCGCCCGTGACGCCCATGAACTGGTTCATCGGGTATCTTACCTCGTCGAGCAGCACATATCTGCCGACCAGATCGTCGATGGGCGTTTCCAGCACATTGGGGGCGGGGAAGACCTTTTCGAGCAGCCTGTCCTGGTACTGCGATACGAGCTCCTTCCAGGCCTGCTCGCTCTTTTCGGCGTACATGGCCCTGAGCTTCTCCTCGTTTTCCAGATATGCGGTCATATCGGGCGTGATCTCTATGAAGTTGCCTGCCGAGCCCATGATGCACGCTCTCGCCCTGTCAAACAGATCTTTGACTCTCGGGTCATCAGGCGCAAAATCATTGAGGATCTTTATGCGGGACAGAGCATCTTCTTTGGAGCGGAAAATACCCGTGGCTCCGTTCGCCCTCTTTACTTCGTTTTCAAATTCCTTGAGATACACCTCAGCCTGCTGGATGCGCATGGTGAGATTGTTCTCATTTACCGAAAAAACAGTTTGATCGACCATTCTTCATGATTCCTTTCCTGAAAGGCTCTTGATTTTCAGCATCTTTACTGTATTATATCCGAGATTTGGATATATTTCAAATCGCATTTGAAGCTGCAGCCAAAGCAGGACCGGCTGGGATGCCGCACAGATAGTGTCCGACCGGTCTCAGCACGGTTTTATATCGAGGATAGGCGTGCCGGGAAACATATCGCCTTCGTCGATGACGATCTCACCGTTGTTTATCGAAACGATCGTCGCCTCAGTCACGCCTATCCCGTTGGGCCTTCTGGGACTGTGGGAGTTGAACACGCCTGTCACTTTCTGAAGTCCGTGCGCGAAAAGGATAAGCTCGTAGCCCTCCGAGAGATGGAAGTGGAAAACTATCATGATCCTTCTGCCCGGCTCGAGGTCCATCAGACCTTCGGCATATTCCGGATAAATCAGTATGGTCTCCCTTCTGTCCGAGAAGGGCTGCCTGTCGGGATAAGGCCCTTTGAGTTCTGTTACTTCTCCTATTGGGGTGAACTCGATCTTCTCCATTATCATTATCCTTTCTGTGCTCAGACAGCCTGCCGGAGTTTTTTCGTACGGACCGGCAAATGACGATCCTGTCAGTCCGCCAGTTCCTCGTCCATCTTGATCAGGAATCCTTCCAGACTGTCTGAAATCGTATAGTATGTGTCTTCGCCGGTATTGCAGCTGTCTATCTGGCAGTAGATCCGCCTGTCCGGACTGTATGCCCAAAGAGCATCGTCTATGCCGCCGATGACGATGTATCCGGGCCAGGAATTCTGAACATCGTACTCGTCATTGATCTCTTTCAGTTCTTCCAGCTTGTAGAAACGGCCGTAGTTGTTCTCTCCCAGCGGTCCTTCTCCGCCGTTGTGCTCGCTCATGAAGCTCAGATAGTCTTCGGGAAGGGCCAGACCGTTTACTTCCGAAATCAGCCGTTCCGGTTTTTCGTTGAATTCAAATTCCCTGAACATTTCTTTAATTGCATACATGTCTAAGACCTCCTCTAATTCCTCATCCGTAAGTATCCTGGCCCAAAGACCGTAATGCACTTCGCTGAATCCGGCTTCCAGCATCGTCTGCTGATCCGGGGCATCAATGTAGTAAAGAGCGGGTCTGTCTTCACCCATTACCCGGTATGTGGCCAGTCTGCATGTTACACCTTTAAATATTATTCTATCCATTTGACGCCCTTCATACTTGCAGACGGAAATGTGGTGAACAGATTCCGCATTGGATACGCTTTAAGACATACGCGGCATATTTTTCTGCAAGCGCGTTGTCATAGACGACCTCTGCGCTTTCGGAGTATTCACGCATGGCGTCCGTGATCAGCGGATGGTATTCCGGCGGCAGGGCCCTGATCGCCCATTCGCCGCCCTCCTTCTTGGAAAGAACAAGCCTGTCTTCCTTATAAGCCAGCACTCTTGCCAGGTTCAGGGTCATATACATGGGGTCTTTGGTTATTTCCTCTGCGGCACCTTCGACGTCGTACCATAAAGAATCCATGTAATCGCGTTTCGGGATCTCTGAGAACACGTCTTTGACAGGCGCCCCATACAGGCATCTGCCCCTGCTGATGATGACCGTGAAGTGAGCGGCAAGGTCTTTATCCGTTCCATTCATCCTGCGGATGTAGTCATCGGGATCCTTTTTGTACCATTCCAGATGTCCCGATGAGAAATGCAGTTCATACGGTGTGGGATAGACGAACGGTCTGCATACCCTCCGCAGAACAATGCTCATTTCGATGCCCTTGGCGGGACCGCAGGAGTTGAGAACGACCACCATGTCCATGTATGCTCTTTTCACAGGATCGGACAGGGGCTCATCGACCACGACGATCAGGTCGATGTCGCTCTTTTGGGGATTGAAGCATCCCATGACCAGAGAGCCGTGCAGATACACTCCGACCAGGTTATCCTGCAGGATCTCCCTTGATCGTTCAACAAAGTCTTCTGTCAATCTGTCTGTTTGCAGTATCATATGTTTCCCTTCCGCCAAGCAGGATTCAGCGATATCCCGGCAGATCTGAAGCTATCGGGACAGCCATTCCTTCAGCCGATCAAGCACCTCTTCCTTATCTTCGGCAGGTATCGGCCCGTTTTTGTCCAACGCATAATGATGGCCGAACTCGCTGTCCGTATAGATATTTCCGTTAATCATCACGGGTCTGTCATATCTTGGTCTGACATGGATATGAAGATGAGGATCAGGCTCCGACTCTTTGTGAAAACTGTTCATCAGGCAGCTCCAGTTGCACAGGGCTGCTCCCAAAACAGTCTTCAGACAGGTCTCTACTTTGCAGACCAGCCCGCGAAGTTCTTCCCATTCATCCTCTGTCAGCTCCGGCAATGAAGCGCAGTGACGTTTCAGAACCAGTATGCACCGTCCGACATAATCCTGTTCATCAGAAAGGAAAACAGACCAGAAAGTACTCTCGTACACCTGAAACCGTTTGTCTTCTTCAGACAGATCGCACCAGCTGCAATTGACCATTTTTCTTACCTTCATGCTCCGATCTATAGATATTCCGGCAAACGGAGATCAGTCAGTCTGTGACCTCTCCGTGGACAGTTACTCTGCCCCCGTCCGGACATCCGGCGTCAAACTCTTTTGCGCGGCCCTCCCCGTGATCGAGGGAAGCCCCGTTCCTTAGAGCGTAGACCGAAGGATATATGCTGTTCCAGAGCTCGTGGCATAACGGCGGGCACAGATCCTCAACAATAAACTCCTGTCCTTTTTTGAAATACCCGCATCTGCATCTGCTCTCTGTGATCGTCAGCCTGACTTTAGGCATTGGTGAACCTCCTGTAACTCCGATCTCTGCGGATCATTATATAGACGATGGTATGGCTGAACTGCTCTTCACCTTAGTCTGACGTATGCGATCTCCCGCGTCGGCCAGAATGCGCACAGGTGCAATCCGGTGACCTGCGCCATGAACGGGCGGAAAGATCCTGTCAGGATCCGGAGCGCGTCATGGACCGTTTCCGGCTCGTCGATCAGTATCGTCACGTGAGGCGTCCATGTGAAGTCTTCCTCTTTGCGGATCGTGACCGCGTCATGAAGCCGCACCAATCCTGCGGGATTCATGTCGGGAGCTCCGAAAAGGACTTTCCCTCCGGCGAATAACCCGATGTGGCTGATATGTACCGGTATCGGTGAGAATGCCTCTGCGAGCCGGTGCGTTTCTTCGGCAGCAGCCTTCTCGTCCTCAAGAGAGATTGTGGCCAGGCTGATATGGTAGGGAAGTCCCGGAGTCTGAGTTCCCCTGAATCCTGCATCCTGCAGTTCTCTATACCAGCCGGACATGAGCTCCTGTGAACGGTCATCCAGATCCGCCATGAGTGTCAGGAATTGTTCCGCCATGAAATCGTCCTCCGTAGTGATAATGATGTTTCTCTGTTCCGACGGGATCTTCGTCTCGTCCGCATGTGCCGAGATACCGGCAGACCGGGATCTGACGCTAAAAAGTCCCTTCCAGTATACTGTCTATCAGCACCCTGCCTGCCGAAAAGCAGTTGCGCATCGCAGTTTCGAAGATATCCACGGATTCCATGCTGTTCTCCGAAGCAAGGTGATCCTCGGTTGCTGTTCCCCACAACATCTCGGGCGTCACTCCGCTCGGGAATACATCCATATTCACGGCTGCCCGCAGGATGATGAGCCGATCAAGCATTCCGAACCGTTTTACCGCCTGACAGACGGCGATATCTTCCATCTCCGTTATCGCAAAGGGATCGCTGCATGAGTAGCATTCGGTGATCAGCAATGCGTTCTGATGGCCATACCAGCCTTTCCAGAAATTGTCGCTGGTCACAGACGTTCCTCGCAGTATCCGCGGCTGCCTGTCAGCCCAGTCTTCACCCGGATACTCCTTTTGAAGAAACCTCACCGTCTGTTCGGTCGTTTCCATGGGGATATCCTTGATCATACCGTAAACGCGGTCCGTAAGCTCCTGATCGAGCCGGATGACGGCGCTGCCGTCAAAGCTCTCATCATGAAACCACGTCGTTTCAGTTTCGTTCTCCATTTCCCGCGGATCGGCACTGTGACCGAGATCGAAGTCCACCGCGGCGGAGATGACGAAAACATCGCCGAGGATCCCGTACCCCTCCGCAGCGCCTCCGCAGCCGACCGACAGCACATACGCTTCGGAAAAATCAAACCGCGCATCCGAAAGGACAGCTGCCGTGTTCAATGCGGCAGTGACCTTTCCCTGTCCGACCGGACACAGCGCGACGCCGTCTTTATAGTACACTTCGATGGTGCCCGGACATCCGTCGATCTGATAACTGTCTCCTCCGGCAAGATATTCGTCATAGAAGCACTGCGCTTCTCCTGGAAAGTCTCCCGAGATCGCATCCACTTCAAATTTGGGGAGGATCAGGACCTTTACGTGATTCCTCTGATCTGCCGCCTTTGAGGAACATCCCGCCAGCGTGCCGATAAGAAGGATAGCAACTGCAAAAGAGACGATCTGTTTTATGGTCTTTGAGATCTTCATAGTAAGCCATCCTGCTTTCATCTTTTGTCTTAAAAACCGTTATGTCGATCTGCCCGCACCGGTGTTAGAGCCGTTTCTCCATTACGAACATACAGTGGCCTTCGGGACAGTCTTCAAGGCTGAAGGCTTCCGTGTATCCGTTCTTTCTGAAAAAGTCTGCCTGCCAGTCGTAAAGGACTGCCGTGAAGGCGAGATACGCGCCGTGTCCTTTCGCCTCAAGCTCGGCTTCGGCAAGCAGCCCGGAGCCTATGCCCTGATTGCGGTAAGGCTCGTCGACCCATATCATATCGATCTCAAACTGGCTGCGGGTCCCTGCACCCGAAAAGATCGCTGCGATAATACTGCCGTTTCCGTCCAGCAGCTTTCTGCTGATCGGAACATACTCATGTGTGCGGGGCACGCGGGAAGCATTGTATTCTCCGAGCCTGTCTCCGATGAACCCTGCATCCTTGTCATCTCCGGGCAGGATCCCGAGAGATGCTGAAATATCCTCTTTATGGACATTTCCTTCTGAAGGCCGGTCCAGCCGTTTCATCAGAAAATAGGTCTCATGTCCTTTCGGAAAATCCCCGAGGGTTCCGCACAGCGTATAGCCGTTCTTTTCGTAAAACGGTCTTGCCTGAAAATCGAAAGTGAAGAGATACATCGTGCGGCAGGCGCTCTGCCTTGCGGTTTTTTCCGCGCTGAAAAGCAGCGCGGACCCCAGGCCCTTTCTGCGGTGCTTCTCATCGACCCACAGAGTGTCGAGGTACGCTGTCTTCCATCTGTTGATCTTCAAAACACACCCTGCAATGATGTTTTCTTTGTCATCGGTGATCCTGAAAACACGGGTCTCATTCTCATCGCCTTCCAGGGGAGGAGCGACGGAACGATCGATCGCATCGAGCTTATCCCTGATGAACGCCCTGTCTTCCTCGGTACAGGGAAGGGAAGGATGATTCGTATTCATTTTCTATATTGAACTCCCGTTTTTTCGTCATCCAGACAAATGGGAATTTGCCTTTCGTCAAGTTATTTTGTCGGATACGGTTTTTCACCGAGAAAGAACGATACCTCGTTTTCCATTTCTTCTTTAGAAAGATCCCAAGGAAACGGGTCGGCATCTTCCATAGTGTTTTTCATCAATTCGTCATATGTCCCGACTTCAGCAACAATATATGGCTTTTCATCGAAACACAGCTCATCGATCCTGTAATATAGTTCGTTATACTTATATACTTTTCGATGACTCTCCCAGACAATTGCATTTGAATCTCTGTGAACCGTTGTTGTCTTTCGGGAATAAGGCAAATCCATATCTTGGACTACCGCACCGTGAGCGACCATAATATCTTCGACGTGGTCTTTAATCTTCTCAAACTCATCTCTTGTTATATCTGCATATTTCCACATATAGCATCCCCGCAAATCCCGAATTTGTCATTCAGCATATCTGCCAAAGTCAGCTAGCAATTGGTTAACAAACTCCTGCAAATAAGTTTGATCAATCTCATTTTCAAAGGATATTTCCTGCGTGTAGCCGAAAGCATTCTTATTGTTCAGCCGTCCTGTGACTCTGATATGTCCACCCGTTTTCGCAGAGAACTCGATGTAATTGTGAACGCTGTATGGTTCTTCCAGTCCTGCTTTTCCTGACAGTGATTCATAAAGGTTTTTCAATTGTGCGGCAAAATCAGCTATTCCCTGAACGCCAACGTCCATAAATGAATCCGCCGAATAGCCGTAACTGGAAACCTTAACACCAAGATATACATTTACAGGATAAGCGAAATCCTGTTCATGAATCTCCGGAAGAAGTTCTAATTGAAATTTAGCTGATTCGATTCTGTACATTTTTTAACCTCACAAATTCTGACTTGGCGATCCCACGGCAAACTGGAATTTACAATGCCAATGCTTTTTCGGTTTCTGCTATATCCTGTTCAATCAGTGGGCGCATATTGTCTTTATATTTTGACAAATCAGCACTGTGAAGATAATCTATTATTTTCGGGATATACTGCGGTTTTGCTTTTCCCACCTGCGCCAAAGCCTTGATACACTGTCTGGCAGTTATCGGTTTTTCATCTATGACATGAGCAAGATAATCATTAAGAATTGCATCAAAACGATTTTCATCGTCCCACTGTGCATTGGCGGCAAGAATATATAGTACACGGTTTCTTACTAACGATTTCGGATGATTAAGCAAGGACGCAAAATCATCAAAAAATTCATACCATTCATCGGTATCCTGACTTTCGGAGATTATTTTATCTGCAATGGCACAAGCATATTTATCATCTTTTGCTGTTAATTTCGCAATTATTTTCTGCACAAAACACACCTCCAAATCTCGATTTAGCGACATCCCGACAAACCTGAATTTGTCATACTGACTTAATCAAACCATTTTCCCAAAAGGCTTCAAAAGTGTTTGCCACTCCGCTATGTTCAGTGATTTTTCCATCTACTATTTTATCTATATTTACACCTTTGATTTCTATGGTCTTATTGGTTGGCG
>JAIKVR010000066.1 GCA_024685545.1 Eubacteriales bacterium
TCCCTATATTTGCAGAAAGCAGCCCCGACTGTTCGAAAGCGGCTTTCATGTCCTCATATACGATATTTCTGCTGTCCTCATTGCCTGCGGAGCACGCGGACAGTATGAGGAAAGCTTCTGCAGCAAGAATAATGATCAGCATTGAACACTCCCGCCACTTAGAGAAGTGTGGGATTCCTGCTTCAACGCTGCAGCTTGCATACGGAGACGTATCGCCGTACACAGAGGTCGCCGGCTCCACAGGCGTTATGGATTCGGACAGTTCCTGCCCTATCGTGATGGTATGCTGTATTACATGCCTATGCCGTATCCTTCATGTACTTTCTGAGCCCTTCTTTAAGGATGTTCATTGCGGCGTTTATGTCGCGGTCGTGCGATGTCCCGCAGACAGGACATACCCAGTGACGGATCTTAAGATCCTTTAACTCACTGTCGGTATTACCGCACACATGGCATGTCTGACTTGAAGGGAACCACCTGTCGACTTTTATCAGTACCTTCCCGCTGTCACTGAGCTTGTACTCAAGGAACTTAAGGAACATCCCGTATCCGTTGTCCAGGGTGGCTTTACCGTTGCCGAATTCCTTTCCCGCCATCGCCTTTATGTCCAGATCCTCCACACAGACTATGTCGTACGAATTGGCTGTCTTCGCTGACTGCTTGTGGCAGAAGTCCTTCCTCTGGTTTGAGATATGCCGGTATGCCTTCGCTATCTTTATCTTCTGTTTCTCGTAGTTTTTGGACCCCTTCTTCTTATGCCTCAGTCCTCTCTGGCGTTTCGTGAGGATATCCTGCGCTTTTCTGAAGTATTTCGGGGAACCGCAGATATTCCCCTCTGAGTCGGCATAGAACCCGTCGGACTTGTAGTCCAGTCCGATGGCTCTACTGATATCAGGCGTATAGCTTACAGGGACGTCATCATACCCGAAGCAGCAGGAGATATACACAGTGTGGTCCCTCTCTATCGTAAGGACAGCGTTCTTCAGTCTCCACCCATCAGGGACATCTCGTACAGGTACGATCCTGACTCGTCCGAGCTTCGGCATGACCAGAAAGCCCTCTTCTATCCGCAGGTTGTTGTTTACACACATAGTGGTATATGACCACCTTGATGTATGCTTTGACTTGAACTTGGGGGCTCCCTGTTTCCTGTCAAAGAAGTTCTTAAAGGCATCGTTAAGATGCCTGAGCGACTGCTGGAGAGCTATGGAATCAGCTTCCCTGAGCCAGGGCAGCTCTTCCTTCAGACCGGTGAGCCATTCGGAAAGTTTGCTGTAGCTGACAGAGACGTGTTCCTCCTGGTATCTGTCGTTCCTGTATTCAAGGGCTTTGTTATAGACATAGCGGCAGGAACCGACTGTTTTCATGGCGAGTTCAAACTGATCCTCTGTCAGATATGCTCTGTATCTGAATGCCCTGTTGCCCATGGCGATACTCCTCTCTGTGCTGCTATTGTAGCACAGGAAGGAGTATCCTGTAAACATATGTTCGATTTTCTGTCTTATACAAGACGAGATGGACAGACATAGAAGAACTCAGGCAATGACTATTATAGGCTCTTAGATTCAATACTAAGCTTTCGTCAAAATCTTGATGCGATTCATCTCACCGCTTACAGAAGGGGGAGTATTCTCGCTGAATCTTGATAAAGAAAGCTCCCGTCCAAGAACGGGAGCGGATCCTGTATCTGTTTCTGCCTTACCGGCTCTTTCCGTAAACGGTGTTCTTTCCGCTGCCTATCTTCTTGATGAGTCCTTTCATGGACATTTTCTTTATCAGTTCTATCGAGGCTGTCTGGGACAGGCTCAGCGTCCTTTCAACATCAGACCGCACGATATACTGCTTATCCCTGAAGATATCCATCACTTTCTGTTCCTGCAGCGACATGGAGAATTCCGGTTCTATCTTTGCCGCAGGCGCAGATGCAGAGACCGGAGATTCCGAAATATCCGGCAGGGTGTAGCGGAAAACATTATCAGTTATGTCAAACAGAGGTTTTGCCGTGTATCCGTCATAGCTCTCAGATATCCGGGCGATGCCCGTTCCATGAGAATCAGCCAGAGAAAAGCGGCGGAACATCGCAGTCAGGTTCGGGTTGCGCTGCACGGAAATACCCATCATGATATCATCCTTGCTCATGCCTTCCGCAAGGCCTCCGTAGGAGATAATCTCGAGTCTGTCGGAAAAAACATTGATGAGTGTGTTTCCTGAGAACGAGTAATCCCTGTGCGTGCATGCATTTGCAAGCGCTTCTTTTACGGCTTCCACCGGGAAGCGTTTACCGTCCGGGTCATTTTCGTTTATGAATTCATTGACCTGATCCAGCTGCTGAAAAAGGGAACCGCTGAACTGGACCTTTTTGTCTATGAAGCTCTTGCTTTTGCCCCGGTAAAGGGCCGCCTTGATCAGAACGGGACATTTATCGCTCATCAGAAGGCCCAGATTCGAATAGGTACCGTCGTTGCGCATTATGCGCAGCATAGTAAGCTCGTCGCGGCTGATACCGAGGCTGATGGTCTTCAGACGTTTCCTAAGATCATCGAAAGTCATGTTCTGATCCATGCAGCGCGTCGTCTCCCAGCTGCCCTGCGATGATTCCTCGATCAGGCGCAGTATCTCAGCTCTTCCTGCCGGAACGGTATAGATATCGTGTCTGAGGAAGACTCCCTCAGGGTTCATTCCGCTGCCCTTCAGATAGTATGGCGTGGAAGCACCTCTCGGTATCCTTACGGCCATAACTATTTTCCCGCCGTTTTCAGTCTCATCCAATACTTCGTATCTGACAAGACCGCTGATATCAGGAATGATCTTTTCTCTGATCAGTGAGAGCGCTTCCTGTCCGGTCTGTTCCGGATCACGGACGCCGTTGACCTCCCACATGCCGCTTACTCCGAGGTACACCGTTCCCCCGTCGGTATTTGCAAACGCGCACACCGTCGGTATGAAACGCTCGTCGAGCCTTTCCATCAGAGCAACACTGATTCCTTCGTATTCCATAGTCACCCGCAAATTAGTAATATACTTTATGCCTTAGTCAGGATAATGCCAACACAAAATCGTCCGAGTCTCGGGCTAGGGAAAGGCAAACACGGACGGGATACGGGATCAGATCCGCTCGACCGCCTTCCGAATCAAGCCCATTAACCATTAAATTATAACAGTCGGAACTCACGTTTTCAAGCCGATGGAAATACCGATACGCGCGCGTTATAACCGGAGGCGGCAGTTATCTCCCATTGTATCGCCCAATTTCTGTATAGAACATTATTAGAATATTATTAAGCATTCTCTATTCAATATTCCCCAAATTCCCATCGAACCTTTTTCTTTTGGAAATTCCATGCCGCAAGATATACAATACAATCATAGACATAGATCATATGATACTTCAGCGGAGGACGATATGGGAAAAGAAAAACTGGCCGTGCTCACAAGCGGCGGCGATTCTCCGGGTATGAATGCGGCAATAAGAGCCGTAGTACGCACGTCTGTTGCCATGGGTATAGATATCTACGGCATCGATCACGGATACAGAGGGATATATGAAAATGAAATACACCGGATGGACCGCTATTCAGTTGCGGACATAATACAACGCGGAGGCACGATACTCTATACTGACCGCTGCGACCGCATGATGGACGAAGACGGACCTGCTGAGGCTGCTGAGCTATTAAATCAGAACGGGATCACGGGTCTCATAATCATAGGAGGCGACGGTACGTTCAAAGGCGGCCTGGCTTTAAAGAAATGCGGGATAAGGATTGCAGCTGTGCCGGGCACGATAGATAACGACATCGCATGTACGGACCGTACCATAGGCTTCGACACGGCAGTGAATACGGCGCTAGACGCCATCAGCCGCATCAGAGACACATCAAGCTCTCACAACAGGGTCAACCTTGTCCAAGTCATGGGCCGCAACTGCGGCAACCTCGCTCTGTATGCGGGACTTGCAGGAGGAGCCGAAGCGATCTGCGTGCCCGAGATCCCATACGACGCTGACGAGATCGCTCACAGGGTCATCATAGGCAAGAACAAGGGCAAGCTCCACTGTATCATCGTCTTTGCAGAAGGAGCGGGCGACATGAACATGCTCAACTATGAGCTTCAGAAAAAAACCGGCATCGAGGTGCGCTCCACAGTACTCGGATATACCCAGAGGGGAGGCAGCCCCACCGCCAGCGACAGGATACTCGCCAGCTATATGGGTAGCATGGCAGTGCGCCTGCTCGCGGAAGGGGACTCCGGCAAGGCCGTCTGCCTGGACGGAAGGGAGTATACGGCTGTGCCCCTTGAGGAAGCGACCAATATGTCACGCATATTAGCCAGTGATTACTACGAACTGGCACGCACACTGTCAGTATAAATAAAAATATGAATAAGCCTGAGGATCTTACCTCTCAGGCTTATTATTTTCCATTATTCTCACTATGGCAGGATGCTCCAGTATAGTCAGTTTTTCCGGCAGGATGTAGCGGTCATCAGCATCAAGTCTCCCCAGAGGGATATTCTTCACGGTACCGTGAAAATCACTTCCTCCGCTGATAAACAGGTTCTCTCTTTCGGCCGTTTTCAGAAGAATTTCTCGCTTTGCGGCATCATAGCGGGAATAAAAGCATTCCATACCGTCAATGCCGCAGGCCATGAGGTATTTTAGCCTTGAAGTGAACCGCTCCTCCGTCAGAGGTGTTTCTCCTTCTCCTCCCAGAGGATGAGCCCAAACCGCGGCACCTCCGGCTCGATGGATGTATTCCACAGCTTCCCGGGAAGAGATTCTGAGCCCCTCCACACGGCATTTATTGATATACTCGGTGATAGCCTCGCTGATAGTCGCGGCCAGACCTCTGTCAATCAGCACCTGCGCCAAGTGCGGTTTTGCCGGACTGTTGCGTGAAAAGATATAACCGACCTCATCCTCTGTGAGCTTTATTCCAAAATTGTCCTCCAGCCCCTTGATCCGAACTTTCATCTTCTCGATCCTCATGGACGCGATCTTTCCGATCAGCTCAGCAATAGCCGGGCTTTCTTCATCGAAAGCATAACCCAAAATATGGCATTCTCCCTTTTCGGCCAGCGTAGTGATCTCGATGCCGGGAATAAATGCAACCTCCGCTGGAACAAAGGATCTCATCTCATTCAGGGCGGCAATGGTATCATGGTCTGCAATGGAAAAAACATCGATCCCGGCTTCGGTCAGAAGCTCCATTATCCGGGAAGGGGTTTCACTGCCATCGGAAAACGAGGAATGAATATGAAGATCGACTCTATTGCACATTGACAGCCTCTACTATTACTCTATGACGTTAATATAGCACACTCCTATCCTGCTAAATAACCCAGACTGACACTGAAATAATTTTAATAATATTCGTTTCTTTCAATATTGCATCATGGCTCTATGCGGTATATAATTGAATTGAAGTAAATACATTCGATAATATAGCGGCTTTCGCCGCTGGAAAGGAAAACATGAACAGAAAAATACCGTTTTCAGAAGAAGAGCTGCGAGTTGTGGAAATCGGGCCTGGCTTTTTAGGTTCCCCGGGCAATCCTGTCTACAACACACCGGTCACACCGAAGGAAAATGTGTTGGCCATGTTCTGGGAGAAAGACCCCTTTTGGCTGAGCATGCCTGGAGAAATGGGCTATTTTGCCGCACCCTTCTATAACGATTATTTAGGACGAGGAGGGCCGGACGGCACCGTCGATGCGTTCGGCATAGAATGGGAATGGGTTCCCTCTGCCGGAGGATCGATCGTGCATCCGGGAGACCCTCTCATAAAGGATGCCAATGAAATAAAGGACAAGATCCATTTCCCCGATCTGGACCAGATCGACTGGGAAGCTGAGGTGGAACAGGCCAGCAAACCGGACCTTCGTTTTTCACCGCAGATGACGCTCATCAACGGTTTCTGGTTTGAGCGCCTCATTTCCTTCATGGACTTTGCCGGTGCTGCTGCAGCTCTCGTCGATGAGGACCAGCAGGATGCAGTCAAGGCTTTTTTCAGGGAATCAACTGAATTTGCATGCAGGCTGATCGACAAGCTCATCTATTACTTCCCGTTCCTTGACGGCTTTAACATCCATGACGACTGGGGAGCCCAGAAGAACCCATTCTTCTCTATGGAAATTGCCAATGAGTTTTTCGTTCCGCATATGAGGGATCTGACCGATCATATCCATTCCAAGGGCAGGTATGCGACCTTGCACTCATGCGGCAACAACGAAAAGCGTATCCAATGCTTTATAGACGGAGGTTTCGACCAATGGGATCCACAGCCCATGAATGATACCCAAGCCCTTTATGAAGCATACGGCGATAAGATCATCATCTCAGTCATCCCAGATCAGTTTGATCCGGAGACCACAAGCGAGGAAGAGCAGAGGGAACGCGCCAGAGCACATGTGGACAGATTCTGCAGGCCAGGGAAAGTCTCCGTTCTCGGCTTTTACTCTGCATCCTTGCTTACACCTGCATTCAAGGAGGAAGTATATACATATTCAAGGAAGAAGTTTGCGGGGCAGCTGCAGTGATTAACAGCTGAGTATTTTCTTCCACCGCTGCATGAAAGATTAATTGACTGGTGGAGAATGCCCCCATAGTCGGAGAAGGGACTGCTGCGTTCATCATGAAGCAGTCCCTTCATTATTAATATTAATGATTAATGTTTTTATTTCCGCAGAAGACCGCTCCTGAATAATAACCAGGGTGTTCCGTGATGACTCGGCTGCGTCTGCTTAGATTAATTGTCAATGTATCAGTCCTTGAGATCTAAGATTTATCGAGGCGGCTGTCTGGACAGTATAAACAGGTATCCGCAAAGAGGCGATGACGATTTAATTTGCAAAGTGTTATGGCTAAAGCTTTTTTTGCAGCAGCCACCAAGCTGTATCATCATATTGAGGGGACATGTTTTCATCCATCGCACATGGATCGTAATGGCAATCCTTGATTTTTGTATCGAACCCAAACCGCTGATATAGTCTTATATTTTGCGGTTCATTGCTTTCAACACCTATGGTTGCATAACGGAATCCTGCCTTTTTCAGTTCCGAAAGGACCGCAGCCATCAGCCGGCTTCCGTTCCCCTGCCCGCGGTATTCCTTCTTCACCCGGAATGCACACAGATAAGCAGTGTTTATTCCATCTGCGAAATCCTTGTCTTCAAGATCCAAAAAAGCATACAATTCGCCGATAAGTTCTCCGTTATTGTCCAAAGTCCAGAAAATTGCATTGCCGGAAGCGATATTATCGCAAAAAAATCTGGCTGTGGGGGATGCTGAATCGACATCTTTATATCCCCACAGCTTAAGCATCTCTTCACCTGTTGCTTTTCTTATCAGCATTTCTATATCCATATTCAGCTACGGTATTTACGCGTTGCTTTCCGGCAGCATATTATACGATCTGATCGTATATTCTCCGTACTCTCTCGACTCCAGTGCACTTGAAGTCATCGTTGAAGGTGAATACGGCACCGTTTAACTGTACAGGACCCTTCGCCGGCTCATGTCGTCCTTTTCTTTTCGTTAGGAAACCCTTGATGATGATATCTCTGTCGACCCCGATGACTCCATCAAGCGGCCCGCACATTCCGATGTCGGTGATGTAGCCTTCCCCGCCGGGCAGGACCCTTTCGTCTGCGGTCTGAACATGAGTATGCGTGCCCCAGACCGCAGCCGCTCTGCCGTCCGCATAATAGCCGAATGCGATCTTTTCACTTGTAGCTTCAGCGTGAAAATCCACGCATATGATGTCGCTGACAGCGCGAGCCTCCTGATAGATTCTGTCAAAAGCCTTAAAAGGATTGTCCAGATCATCCATAAAGGTGGTACCTGAAATATTCAATACAGAAACACGGACACCCTTAACACGGTAAGTTCCCCAACCGTTTCCAGGGCAGGGCGAAGGATAGTTCTCAGGGCGCAGCAGTCTGTCGGATTCCTGAAGGATGTTGTTGACATCCCTCTGATTGAATATATGATTGCCCGAAGTGAAGACTTCAATCGTCCCCAGTGAAAGCAGTTCCTTTGCATTTGCTGTTGTGACACCGTTGCCCCCAGAGGCGTTCTCAATATTAGCGATCACCATGTCCGCCCCGTACTCTTTTTTAAGCTCTCCACTGTATCGTGCGATCGCAGCTCTGCCGCTTCTTCCGAATATATCCCCTAAAGCCATTATCCTGAACATTTTTTTCTCCAATGGTTATCTACAGATAGAGTATAAACCATAGACACGTCGTTTTCCGTATTGAAACGTTATGGATTCCGATATATTTCATCTGTTCTCATATATAAGCAAATCCGTGCTTTTTCGGAGCTTATCATATTTTGATGCATAAAAATACATAAATTATGAATTTTTACTTGACATGTCGATGGAGAGGCAGTATATTTAAAAAAATCACTGCGCGGTTTCCCGTTTGAATGCGGATAATTATGAATAAATATGTAATACGATCCGCGCCTTCCAATCCTTTCTGCCTGAATACGTCAGCTCAGCGCAAGAGGATAACACCACATCAGTAAAGGAGACTTATCTGTTCAGACTGCGGGAAAGCATTTCGCGGCAAAGGGACACTTTGGGAAACTAAGATGGAAAAAACGTTCAAACTGGCAGACTCACTACAAAAGCAGCTGCATCAGATCCCTGAAGCCTCCGGCTGCGAGACAAAAACGAAAAATTGCCTGATAGGCTTTCTGAAAACGGAAAGCAATCTGGAGATCGTGGACTGCGGTGCCTGGTTCTACGCCGCGCACCGTGAGGCAGATGCTGCGGAGAGCATGGCGCTCAGAGCCGACATGGACGCGGTCACCGGTGCCGATTCTCTGCCATACCACGGCTGCGGCCATGACGGGCACAGTGCAGTCATGGCGGCGCTGGCAGCTTCCACGTCGGGAGAACGCTTTGGAAAAAACCTGTTTTTCCTATTCCAGCACGCCGAAGAGACAGGTGCTGGCGCCGAGGAATGCTGCGCGATATTTGAAAAAGAAAATATCGATGCGATCTACGGCTTTCATAACTGCCCCGGTTTCACGGAAGGCGACATCCTGCTGCTGCATGACACCTTCGCCTGTGCTTCCAGAGGAGTACGACTGATGTTCGAAGGAAGCCAGGCCCATGCCGCCTACCCAGAAAACGGCCGTAACCCGATCTTCCCGATGGCTGCCTTCTTTGACCGATGGCAGGTGATGACAGATCCGGCCGGGTACGACGGAATGGTCCTTGCGACGCCGGTTTGTATTTCGGCAGGATCTAGATCCTTCGGTGTTGCGGCAGGAAGCGGAGAGATCGATCTGACACTGAGAGCATGGCATGACGCAGATCTGGAAAAGCTGGAGGCAACGGTGACAGACACCGCCGCCGTCTTGGCGTCCCGCGCGGGCGTGTCTCTGAGTTATATCGAACAGGACATCTTTCCAGCAACTGTGAATGACCCAGTGCTATACAAAAAGGCAGAAGCCGCAGCCTATAAGGCAGGGCTTCGATGTCAGGTTCCTGCAGAACCATTCCGCTGGTCGGAAGACTTCGGCCATTACGGAGCGCACTGTCCGGCTTTCTTCTGCGGTATCGGCGCGGGAACGGACGCAGCCGGGCTCCACACTCCGGACTATCAGTGGAACAGCGGTGTAACAGAAGCTGCGATCCGGTTGTTCTCTGCACTCATCCAAATGCAGATATAATCTGAAAATAACACTATCACTTAATAAAAGGAGACTAAAAAAATGAAAAAAATTATTGCCCTGATTCTCTGTCTGACGGTATGCGCCGTCTGTTTCGCCGGCTGCGGCAACTCTCCCGATCCCGGAGAGAATACACCCAAGGTACTCAAAGTCGCCACAAACGTGGCTTTCCCTCCGTATGAGTACTATGAGAACGAAAAAGCCGTCGGAATTGACATCGAAATCGTACAGGCCATCTGCGATAAACTGGGCTATACGATGGAGCTGAGCGACATGGAATTCGGATCCATCATCACTGCAGTCGCCACGGGCAAGGTCGATCTCGGGTTCGGCGCTATCACCATCACTGAGGAACGTGCCAAGAGCGTCCACTTCACCACCAGCTATTCCACCGGCATCCAGTCCATCATCGTCAAAGAGGATTCGCCCATTACCGGAGTTGATGATTTGGCGGCGGAGGGCATTAAGATCGGTGTTCAGCAGGATACCACCGGTGATATTTATGCCACCGACCAGTTCGGTGAGGATCACATGGCCCGCTTCAACAAGGGCGCCGATGCTGTTCAGGCTCTGGTCACAGGCAAGATCGACTGCGTCATCATTGACAACAGCCCGGCCGAGACCTTCGTGGCTCAAAATCAGGGACTGAAGATCCTGCCCACCGCTTACGCTGAAGAAGCCTATGGCTTTGAGATGAGCTATGACAACGAGGCTCTGTACAATGAAGTCAACGGTGCGCTCGAAGCACTGATCGCCGACGGCACGGTACAGTCCATTATCGACAAATACATCAACGCAAACTGATAACGTTCAGAGCTTACTCCAGCCGGGGGCGCCTCGTCGTCCCCGGAATTTCTGATTTTCGGAGGATTTCAAAACATGGCAGAAGCCTTTGCCAAATTCAAAGAGAGCTTTGTTTTCAATTTTATCGAAGGCGCCCGATGGAAGTACATCACGAACGGCTTGCTCGTCACGTTGAAGGTCACCTTCTTTGCGGTGCTGATCGGTCTTGTTATAGGCGTGGTGGTCGCGATGATACGCTCATCCTTCGACCAGACGAAGGACGAAATGCAGCCCGGACTCGGTAAAACCTTTATGACAGAGCTCAACGCGATTGCCCAGGTGTATCTCACGGTCATCCGCGGCACACCGGTCGTTGTACAGCTGCTGATCGGCTATTTTGTGATCTTTGTCTCTTCTACCAACACGGTGTTGGTCGCGATAATGGTATTCGGCATAAACTCCGGCGCGTACATTACCGAGATAATTCGCGGAGGCATAATGAGCATCGACCGCGGCCAGTTCGAGGCTGGCCGGAGTATCGGCTTCAACTATGTTCAGACGATGCGCTACATCATTATTCCGCAGGCCATCAAAAATGTACTGCCCTCGCTGGCCAATGAGTTCATCGCCCTGATGAAGGAGACCGCTGTCTGCGGCTACATAGGTCTGATGGACCTGACCAAAGGCGGCGACGTCATCCGCGGACGCACCTTCTCGGCCTTTATGCCGCTGATCGCGGTGGCTTTGATCTATCTGATCCTGGTCATCTTTTTCAGCTGGCTGATAAGCAAACTGGAAAGGAGACTGAGGAGCAATGAGCGTTGAGACCATTATTTCCGTAACGGATCTGCAAAAGACATTCAACGACGGCGAGGTACAGGCGCTGAACGGCGTTTCGGTGGACATCAAAAAAAGCGAGGTACTTGTGGTCATCGGCCCCTCCGGATCCGGCAAATCCACATTTCTGCGCTGCCTGAACCTGCTTGAACGGCCAACCGGCGGCTCAGTCATATTCGAAGGCACCGACATCACCGCTCCGCGGGTGAATATCAATCTCTGCCGGCGCCGGATCGGCATGGTCTTCCAGCATTTCAATCTTTTTCCGCACATGACGGTTTTGAAGAATCTGACTCTCGGTCCCACGGAACTTCTGAACAAGAGCCAGGCGGAGGCGAACGAAAAAGCCATGCAGCTTCTCGAACGCGTTGGGCTGTCCGACCGCTCCGATGCTTATCCCCACCAACTTTCCGGAGGCCAGAAGCAGCGTATCGCCATCGTACGTGCATTGTGTATGGAACCCGATGTTATGCTCTTTGACGAACCCACCTCCGCTCTCGACCCCGAAATGGTCGGCGAAGTACTTGACGTCATGAAGGAACTGGCAGATATGGGCATGACTATGGTCGTAGTGACCCACGAGATGGGATTCGCCAGAGAGGTCGCCGACAGGGTCCTGTTCATGGATGAGGGAGTCATCGTTGAACAGGGCACGCCCAAAGAGATCTTCGACCATCCGAAGAGCGAAAGGCTGCGTAGTTTTCTGTCGAAAGTCCTGTAAAACAATCAAAAGGAGAACAGCAATGAATCTGCATGGAAAAGATTTCCTGACTCTGCTTGATTTCTCCGAGGAGGAGATCCTGGGACTGCTGGATCTGGCAGCGGAGTTCAAGGAGAAGAAAAAAGCGGGGATACGTCACCGCCTGTACGAAGATAAAAACATCGCTCTGATTTTTGAAAAAACAAGCACCCGGACCCGCTGTGCCTTTGAGGTGGCAGCATACGATCTCGGCATGCGTGTTACATATCTTGACCCCGTGAGCTCCCAGATCGGGAAAAAGGAGAGCATCGCCGACACCGCCAGGGTCCTCTCGCGCATGTTCGACGGAATAGAGTACCGCGGTTTCGGACAGAGCATCGTTGAGGAGCTAGCGGAATATGCTTCAGTCCCGGTATGGAACGGTCTGACCAACGAGTTCCATCCGACGCAGGTCCTGGCGGACCTGCTCACCATACGGGAGCATTTCGGGCGGCTGAAGGGGATCAAGCTGGTTTACCTCGGAGACGCTCGTTACAACATGGCGGACTCACTGATGGTAGGCTGCGCGAAACTGGGACTGCACTTCGTCGCTTCGGCTCCTGACGCGTACTTTCCTGACAAAGCACTTGTCGAAAAGTGTCAGGGCATCGCGGCAAAGAGCGGCGCCGTACTGGAATTTGAGACCGATCCAGTCAAAGCCGTAAAAGACGCAGACGTGCTGTATACTGATGTCTGGGTCTCGATGGGCGAACCGGCAGAGATCTGGGCCGAGCGCATCAGAGATCTGGCTCCTTATCAGGTCAATGATTCTCTGATGACCGCCGCAGGGCCTCATGCCGTCTTCTTCCACTGCCTGCCCTCTTTCCACGACCTTAAAACGAGCATCGGCCGAGAAATGGGCGAGCGTTTCGGCAGGACCGAGATGGAGGTCACGGATCAGGTATTCGAGAGCTCCAGATCCCTGGTGTTCGACCAGGCTGAGAACAGGATGCATACAATCAAAGCGGTCATGGCCGCTACACTTTGATAAAACTATGAAAAAAGCCTATATCGTTTTATCTGACGGACGCTCTTTCGAGGGCGTCCGTATCGGTGCACAGGGGGATGGGCTGGGAGAGCTGGTGTTTACTACCGGCATGACCGGCTACATTGAGACGCTGACCGACCCCAGCTACGCAGGGCAGATCATCATGCAGACTTTCCCCTTAATCGGCAACTACGGAGTCATCCCGGAAGACTTTGAAGGACGCTGCATGGCCCGCGGATACGTTGTCCGGGAGCTGTGCGGCGAGCCGTCCAACTTCCGCAGTGAATACCCTCTGGATAATTTTCTGAAGGATCACAATATCCCCGGCATCTGCGGGGTGGATACCAGAGCCCTGACCAGAATCATCAGGGAAGAGGGCGTCATGAACGCGCTTATCTGCGATGAGCTCCCTGCTGATCTGAGTGCTGTAAAGTCCTATGCCGTGCAGGGATGTGTTCGGGAAGCGAGCTGCCGTGAAATCTGCGAGTTTCCCGCGCAGGGAGATGAACGTTTCCATGTGGCGCTGATGGACTACGGCGCCAAAAGGCATATCGTGGAAAATCTTATCAGGAGAGGCTGCCGCGTTACGGTCTTTCCCCACGATACTGCAGCGGAAGCCGTGCTGGACTTACGTCCCGACGGACTCATACTCTCCAACGGGCCTGGAGACCCGAAGGAAAATGTGTTTGAGATTGCCCAGCTCAAGAAGCTTATCGGAAGGCTGCCGATCTTCGGTATCTGTCTGGGACATCAGCTCGCGGCTTTGGCCTTGGGCGGGGAAACAGTAAAGCTCAAATACGGCCATCGCGGAGCCAACCAGCCGGTGAAGGATCTTCGGACTGGGCGCTGCTTCATCACCAGCCAGAACCACGGCTATGCCGTACTGGCCGAAAGTGTTGCGGATATTGCGCAGCTACGATATATCAATGCCAACGACCTGAGCTGCGAGGGTCTGGATTATCCTGCCCACGGATGCTTCACAGTTCAGTTTCATCCGGAGGCCAGCGCAGGCCCACATGACACGGAATTCCTGTTCGATAGATTTATCAGCATGATGGGAGACGATGAAAATGCCTAAGAATCCGAACATACGCAAAGTGCTGGTCATAGGCTCCGGTCCCATCGTCATCGGTCAGGCTGCGGAGTTCGACTACTCCGGAGCTCAGGCATGCCGCGTGCTCAGACAGGAGGGCATCCGGACCGTGCTGGTAAATTCCAATCCTGCAACCATCATGACTGACAAACAGATGGCAGACGCGATATATCTCGAGCCGCTGACAACGGAGACACTGCGACGTATCATAGATCTCGAGCGTCCTGACGGCCTCCTTGCAGGCCTTGGCGGCCAGACGGGCCTGACTCTAGCTATGCAGCTGAGCAGAGACGGCACGCTGAAAAGGTACGGAGTGAAGCTTCTGGGCTCCGACATCAACGCTATCGAGCGTGCCGAAGACAGGGAACGTTTCAGGGAGACACTGGCAGAGATCGGCCAGCCGTTTATCCCTTCTGCCACCGCGGACGATGTTCAGACAGCGCTGGAGATAGCGGATAGGCTCGGCTATCCCGTCATCGTACGCCCTGCCTACACCCTCGGCGGCACTGGCAGCGGTATCGCAGAAAACGCGGAGGAGCTGGCGCAGATCGCCCGGAGCGGTCTGGATCTCTCTCCCATAACGCAGATCCTTGTGGAGAGGTGCGTCTCCGGCTGGAAAGAAATAGAGTTTGAGACCATGCGCGACTCTGTAGGAAACGTGATCGCGGTCTGTTCCATGGAAAACGTGGACCCGGTGGGGATACACACCGGGGACTCTGTCGTTGTGGCTCCGGCTCTGACCCTCGCGGACAGAGAATACCAGATGCTTCGTTCTGCAGCACTGAACATAGTGACTGCTCTCGGTATCGAGGGCGGGTGCAACGTACAGTTTGCCCTCAACCCTGACAGCTTTGAGTATGCCGTAATCGAAGTCAATCCTCGTGTTTCCCGCTCTTCCGCCCTGGCTTCCAAAGCCACCGGCTATCCTATCGCAAAGATGTCCACCAGGATAGCTCTGGGCTATACTTTGGACGAGATCAAAAACGATATCACAGGCAGGACATGCGCCTGCTTTGAGCCCACACTGGACTATGTGGTGGTTAAGTTCCCTAAGTGGCCGTTTGAGAAATTCCACGGAGCCAGCCGGAAGCTCGGCACCCAGATGAAAGCCACCGGCGAAGTGATGGCTATCGCTTCCTCCTTCGAGATGGCTTTAATGAAAGCCGTACGCGGAGCGGAGCTGGGGCTTGACACACTGAATGCCCCGCCCCTTTCCGATGAGCCGCTTGCCCTGCGGCTGGCCGCTCAGGATGACCGGCGCATCTTCACCGTCTTTGAGGCGCTGAAGGCAGGCTTCAGCGTGGATGAGATCTTCTCGATCACAAAGATCGACCGCTGGTTTCTGCGGAAGCTTCAGGGACTCGCCATGTTTGAAGAGCATATCTTGGGCAAAACACTCTCAACGGAGGAATACAAAAAGGCAAAACTTCTGGGATATACGGACGAAGCACTGCGCAGACTATGTGATCCCAACAGCGTGTCAGGCATTTCGATGTCCTACAAAATGGTGGATACCTGCGGCGCGGAGTTCGAAGCGGAGACACCCTATTTCTACTCCGGTTTCGATTCGGATTGCGAAAGCCGTCTTTTCCGGCGCTCAGGCAAACCTGTGGTTATGGTGCTGGGCTCCGGTCCCATACGTATCGGCCAGGGCATCGAATTCGACTACTCCTCTGTACACTGCGTGTGGACCCTTCGGGAGCTGGGCTATGACGTAGTCATCGTCAACAATAACCCCGAGACGGTCTCCACGGATTACGATACGGCAGACAGGCTCTATTTCGAGCCCCTTTGCCGCGAGGATGTATGGAATATAGTACAGCTGGAGAAACCGGTGGGTGTTGTGGTTGCTTTCGGCGGTCAGACAGCCATCAACCTCACGGAATTTCTGGATAAAAAAGGAGTGCGTATCCTCGGGACTTCTGCCGACAGCATAGACACTGCCGAAGACCGTGCCCGCTTTGACGCTCTGCTGGAGCGCTTCGGAATCAGCCGCCCAAAGGGAAAGGGAGTGCTCACTCTTAAGGAGGCGATCGACGCGGGTGAGGAACTGGGTTATCCTGTACTGCTGCGTCCAAGCTATGTCATCGGCGGGCAGAACATGTGTATTGCCCGTGACCGCGGCAACCTGGAAACATATATGCGCGGGATCCTTTCTCAGGGCATAGAAAACCCCGTACTGATAGACAAATACATGCCGGGAACTGAGCTGGAGGTGGACGTGATTTCAGATGGAGAGGAAGTGCTCATCCCAGGCATAATGGAACATGTCGAGCGGGCAGGCGTTCACAGCGGCGATTCCATCGCCGTCTATCCGCCATGGAATCTCAGCGATAAATTTCAGCATCGCATCGCGGAGGTTTCCGAACAGCTTGCACTGGCTCTCGAGACGAAAGGTCTGGTGAATATACAGTATCTTATCTGGCAGGACGAGCTCTATGTCATCGAAGTGAACCCCAGAGCATCCCGTACTGTCCCCTACATCAGCAAGGTCACCGGCGTACCGATGGTGGATCTGGCATCCAGGATCATGCTCGGTGCGAAGCTTCGGGATCTCGGCTTTGGCACGGGGCTTTACAGCACGCCGCCCTATTATGCGGTAAAGGTTCCAGTATTCTCTTTTGAGAAGATCGCTGATGCAAACTCCATTCTCGGCCCCGAGATGAAATCCACGGGAGAAGTGCTGGGCATCGGAAGGACTCTTGCTGAAGCCCTGTTCAAAGGTCTGACAGCTGCAGTTTTTCGTCTCCCGTCGGATCGTGCAGATCAGCGCGGCGTTCTGCTGAGCGTCGAGAATGAGGACAGTCAGGAGATACTCTCTACTGCACGACGATTCTATGAGTTAGGGCTTACCCTCTACGCAACACCGGACACAGCAGCGGCAATCGCCTCTCTTGGAATCCCGGTAAAAGCCGTTCCAAACGCAGGAGAGAGCCATGAGATCGAGGATCTTATGGACAATGGCAAGCTATGCTATATCGTATATACAGGTGCGGTCAAAGACGGCACCATGGGTGATTATATCGCACT
Organism: Eubacteriales bacterium; assembly: GCA_024685545.1. Lineage (GTDB taxonomy): Bacteria > Bacillota > Clostridia > Eubacteriales > Anaerofustaceae > JAAYHF01. Next base: position 17,158 of record JAIKVR010000066.1, read on the forward strand.
GCATCGCAAGGCGATGCAGCTCGGTCTGCCATGTCTAACATCAACTGACACAGCAAACGCTTTGGCCGATGTCATTGCCAGCAGGTTCCATGAGAACAGCACCGAGCTCGTGGACATCAATGACATGCGTACAACGAGGCAGACTATCCGCTTCACAAAAATGCAGGACTGCGGAAATGATTATATATTCATCGAAAACTTCGATGGGGCGATCACCTGTCCTGAATCTCTGTGCGTGACTCTCTGCAAATATCACACCGGGATAGGCAGCGATGGTATCGTGCTCATTGAGCACTCCCTCACCGCTGATATCAAAATGCGCTCTTTCAACCGTGACGGCAGTGAAGGGAAAATGGCGGGAAACAACCTGCGCTGCATAGCAAAATATGTCTATGACCGGGGCATTGTTTCCAAAGAAGAGATGACCGTGGAGACCAGCAGCGGTATCAGAACCCTGCGCCTGTTCCTGCGAGATGGACTCGTAAGTTCCGTAGAGGTTGATATGGGCAGGGCGTCCCTGAAGTCATGGGATATCCCCGTCTTATTCGAAAGCGACACCGTAATCGACACTCCTGTCATTATCGCAGGTGAGACCTGGCGGATCACTTGCGTCAATGTCGGGAACCCACACTGTGTAATATTCTGCGACGAGATCGACAGGCTGGATCTCGAATCCATCGGGCCGCAGTTTGAACACGCGGAAATATTCCCCGAGCTGGTCAATACCGAATTTGTGCGCGTCGTGAACAGACACACGCTCCGCATGCGGGTCTGGGAACGCGGCAACGGCGAAACGCTCGCCTGCGGGACCGGAGCCTGCGCAGCGGTGGTTGCAGCCTGTGAAAACGGACTGTGTGACAGAAACAGCGATATCAAGGTCATCCTTCTGGGAGGAGAACTTATGGTCAACTGCTCCGATGAGCGTGTCCTCCTGACTGGCGGAGCAAACGTCGTTTATGAAGGCAGTTTCCAATACTGATCTAGTTTTCTCATATAGCTGTTTTCTGATCTTTAAAAGATATACAAGCAAAATTCAAAGGGAGGCAGTTTTGATGCCTCCCCAGCATTAAAGCAAGTATTGTTACGAAAGGCCCCAGAATACTGCTGTGACAGCTGTTGTATTCCGTTTATTACTTGATGCTGACAGATTACCCTCATAGACAATCTTGATTTCAGCAAACACATCAGGTAATTCTATTAATATGTAGTGTTCCGAATTCTCAATGCTTCCAGCTTCTCCCGTAAAAAGGTGAATGCAGTTTTCATATATTTCTTTGATGAAGTTTACGACTGCCGCTCGTCCTGACGGCATACTGCATGCAGTCAGTATAATAAACAATAACGCGACAAGAATTACAACTATCCCTCGAGATGCCGTCCTCCTCATCCGCCATACTCTGCTTTTCTCCGCTTTTATGAGCTTATCCATTTTGAGCAGAAATTCTTTTGAGAATGTATGCGGGATTTCATTCTCCTGCAAGGGAATATCGGAAAACTCGAGCGAAACGACTTCTCGAAGTGCTTTGCTTAAATTATTCTCTCCCATCATTTCTTTCCTCCTCCAAATAGTTGTTCATAAAGCAGTTTCTTTCCTCGCACAAGCCTTTGTTTCACTGTTGACACTTTACAATTCATTAGTTTAGCCACGTCGTTAACTGATAACTCCATAACAAAATGATAATACAGGACATCTCTGTATATATCTTTCATCTCCAAGATAGCTAAAACGATTTTGTCATATTCCTCGCGGCTGCATATCTTTTCAATAAAGGTGGCATCCGACATATAAAACGATTCATGTCGTTTTTGTTCTTCCACCCAATGCCTCTCATATTTCTGTTTTCTCAGATGATCCAAAGCAGTGTTTTTCGTTGCTTTCAAAAGATAATTTCTCAAATCGATGTCTTTTTCGATTTTGCTGATTCGAGGCATGTGCTTTTGGGCAATTTTCAGAAATACGTCATGCACTATATCTTCGGCGTCAGATTCATTTGCAAGCACAGACCGAGCAACAAGGAACATCTGATTTCGGTAATTTATGTATATTTCTTTAAATAGACGACGGTGTTTTTCGTCATCTATTAAAAAGCTCATGAAAAAAACAAGCATATATACTCTCCATATATACAACTTATGAACCATCAATAACAATATAACGATTGAAAGCCGCACATAGGTTACAAATCAAAGGTCTAATATTATAGTTACAAAGGTTTCCCACTTTGACAACTTATATTTTTGATGCGCAAGGTATTCAATTCCTCACTCGTTGCTATATAAACCTTTCGCTCTTTGTTGGACAGCAATATAATCCTTGATGACAGATAACCATCATTCTCCATTGATGAAGTAATGGATAAAGAGTGCCGGTCTTTGATAAAACGGATGAATCAGTATAATCTTCAGTAATCTTCTTAATATATAATATATAATCTGAAAACCGTAAATCTCCTCTTTGTTGAGAAGATGCAGTATCAAGAAATCATATATCTACTGCTCATACTATTTCTCCTTTTAATCTCAATACAATATGGCTTATACTATACTTGAATAATCAACTAATATTTTTAAAATATTGTAACTCATTTCGCGATTCAAAACGTTATACAAATGTGAGGATGTGGTAACAGTTATTAACATATCCAACAAATGAGGTTATCCTCATCAAAAACAACTTAGGAAGTACAAATTATGTAACTTAAAGCCCTTTTATCTTTCGTTCTTGTAGGAGCTTTGCTCCTGACAGCAATTCCGTCAGTCGCTGCTTCGTCGCAAACTGCTTGCGAAAATCTTTCAAAAACAGGAACTACATACGAATACATAGACGTCCACTTCTTGTTTTCGTCTGCCAAAGAAGGACTGAATACATGCTTTGAAGACATTACGAGAGAACTCCCGGAACTAAGTGTTGACTTGAACAAAACTAATTCTCCAAGTGCCACACTTGAAGTTCGTTATGCTTCGGTTTTCTCTGTTAGCCAAGTAGAAGCTCGTAAATATGGATATAGCCAGTATCAAAACGTCATTAACGATCTTGTTGTTACCGCAAAGAAGCAAGGAATCATGCTTTTAGGTAATATTGATGATAAGATGCTTCAAGTTTTCGCAAAGCGACAGTTTCTTTTGACGGAAGATCCTGATGTTATTGCATTCATTAAGTTTATAGATATTTATGAAAACTATGACTATAACAAAGAAATGCGGAAGCTAGCGATTGCAATTGAGACACGTAAGTATGCGTCGATAGATGATCTATTGTCGGATGAGAATTTGTTTATTCTTTTGAACATGATGCCTGTCACAATCAGCGAAACAGAAGAACAGGGCTCTGATAGCGGTGATGATAAAGCTTCGGGAACAGGGCTTCCCGGATATGATGCGAACGCTGCTGTAGGTTATGCCTACTCGTGGTGGAACAAAACTAATAACACAACCTATGGATACTATGCGAGATACAATAATCATCCTGCCCCAACTAACAATAACATGTGGTCTGGGGGCACAGGAAATAATTATAGGACATGGGAGGATTGCGCCAATTTTGTTTCACAATGTTTGGCTGCAGGAGGAGCGCAACAGATCAAGAAAGGACTGATTTTGCCGCATATGAGAACAGGGAATTGGTATTATAGCGATTCAAAGCCTTCACATACATGGGGAGGAGCAAGCAATTTTTTCAATCGTTGGAGCAACAGGGTTGGAACGCGATCTTCTGCCAGCCAGACAAAAAAAGGCGATCCTTTTAGTGTTGATTACAACGGGGATGATATTCCAGATCATACTCTGATTATTACGTCTGTTTCTGGCACAAGTCTTTCCAATATGAAGTTTGCCTGTCATACAGCAGACCAATATGAGAAGACGGGCAAATCGCTTCAGACAATATATGATACAAGCGAAAAAGTGTGGATTTATAAGGTGGGATGAATATGAAAAAAATAGTAACCTTTATATGTTTGCTGAGTTGTATCCTGTTACTGAATTCCTGTTATACAAAATACTCTCGCGTTGTCGGCGACTACGATACATCCAAACTTAAAGGGAGTTTTATTGACTCCGAGAACGAGGCGTATCAAATTGGGCAAAACCGTCTGGGTCGACCAGTGTTCAAATCGACTCAAAAGGCTTGGGATGCATTCATAGTTGACTACGCCGTCGGTATTGCAACGATTCAAGAGGCCTTTAACCTTAATCCGATCTCAAAGGATGACTATCAGTTCTATTCGACATATGGTTTTGATATGCCAGAAGGCTATTCTGCGGAGATTGAGGAACAGTGCAAAGATGTTTCATACTTCTTACTGATATATGCAAATAGCTTCCGCTAACAATATCAGCATAGAGTTGTATCCGCTATTGGTTTTGCTTTCGGGCAAATAACAAAGATTTATTACTATCAGGTTTGCGATTAAACATTCTTTCTGCATCTCGTCTTTAAAACTTTTATAAGGATAAGTTTGCGCAAAGTGATGAAAAAGTAGCAGAAAACTAGCTCCAACGCCTTTATCGCAACAGAGAGAAAGTATAAAGATTTACAGGAGCTAGACGCGACTGTGCTTTTGAATTTCATCGAGCGCATTGAGTTATCTCATGCTGAAAGAGGTGAAAAGATACGGAATATCAACCTCGTCTATATCTTTATCGGTGCATTTGCCTTTACAGGGCTATTGAAAAGTCCGAAAAGCCACTAAAAAAGCGGTATAGCCGTTAAGCTATATCGCTCTTTGTGTCATTGCTATTTTTCATTCAGGATCTCTATGCGGAGACACTTTTATAAGATATCTCTTTACTACAGGACCTGAGTCTCCTCGATCTTCGTGCCGCATTCGGGGCAGAATTTCGTGCCAGCGGGCAGTTCCTTGCTGCAACCGGGGCATGTAAGGACGAGTTTTGTTCCGCACTTGTCGCAGAACTTGGCTTCGGGGGAACACATCGCGCCGCAGCTCGGGCAGGTCTTGGGGACAGTAGCTTCCTTCGATTTCTGATTGGCCTGCGCTGCCTGAGCGGCCTGTGCTGCGAAGGTGCTCGGACTGAAAACATCCGCTTCCGGCATTCCGCCAAGGAAACCCTGGACATGGTAGATTATCTCATCAGGCAGTTTGTACTGCCGGTATGCTCCTATTGCGGGGACGACTGCCGCGGGCCAGAATACGATTGCGCCGAGGATACCCGCACCGAGCTTGTCGATCCATTCGGCCTGCCCCACCTGTACATTGATCTTGTCTTCGGACTGCCTGAGCACGACCTGTATAGCCTTGCCTAATCCAATCCACTTTTTCCAATCCTCTGCATCTCTTGCCTGAATGACGTAGCCGTCATACAATGCGGAGCTCTGCGTCTGCATGTTCTTATTTAATTGGAACCACTGTTCAAGCTCCGCGCCAACTTCATTGATGCTGACTCCCTCGGGAAGTGTGAAGATCTTTTCAATGATATCAGCCATTACTAATACCTCTTTCGTTACTGTTGTAGCCGGGAAATTCCAAAGAGCCGCGTATATTCCCCGCAGGTGTATTTTAACATAAAAAACCGCGCGGTGGACGTCCGCTCGAAAGTAAATGCCTCCGCGGGCTTTATTTAATGATTCTCCAACAAAGCGGCTTTCAGCCCGATCTCAAATACCGTCATTTTTTCAAGCTTTGAGTTTATCCCCTTGCATTGGCCCTGAAGCCGCATTATACTGAAAATGCGTTTTTGGACGCTTATTTTGGTATAATAACAACATTTTTAAGGAGTACAAAATGGAATCACTGAAAAAAGATACCGGAAAACTGTTTCTGCTGTTTTTCCTGTGCTTTTCCGTCATCTGCATCGTGACCGGCTTCGTGGTCGGCGGCGCTGACGCCATTTCCGGACTCGTCAGGATCATGACATCCTCCGAAAGGCTCACCACCGACGTCCTTGCGCCGGAAATGGGAGGACTCGGAGGCGGACTTCTCTCGGTAGGTCTTGTCGGGCTCATAGCATGGGCTGTCCTTAAGTTCAGCGGAGCCAAAGTCTCGGGAGCTTCTTTCGGAGCCTTCTTCCTGGCTGTAGGTCTTGCGTTCTACGGCAAGAACCCGCTTAATATCCTGCCCATTATTTGCGGTACATTCATTTACGCAAAGTTCAAAAAAGTTGACTTCGGCACTGTCGCCAACAACTCTCTCTTCGCAGGAGCTCTGGCCCCGGCAGTATCCGAAATGATGTTCGGAGCATGCAATCCCTGGGGGCTCGGTGTCGGCATCCTCGTCGGCATACTTGTCGGCATTCTCATCGGCTTCTTCTTCTCACCGATGGCATCTCATGCCGCCACTATGCATAAAGGCATCAACCTGTATAATGCGGGTCTCACTGCGGGGCTCATGGGGATCCTCCTCTTCGCTCTTTACAAGCACCTGATCCTCGTTCCCGCCGGTACTGTCGGAGATTACGCCGCAAGTTCCGTCAAGGGTGAGAGCTATCCCCTGTTCTTCAATTGTTTCATGGGAGCCATTGGACTGCTCGCCCTCGTACTGGGCGTTGTCCTCAACGGCGGTTTCAAAGGATATGCAGGACTTCTCAAGAGAACCGGCTATAAAACAGATTTCGGAGCTCTTGACGGCGGACCGTTAAGCCTTATCAACTTCGCAGTGCTGGATGCTTTCGGACTCATCTATCTGAACGTCATCAAGGCCCCCTTCACCGGACCTGTCATAGGCGCTTTCCTGAGCATGCTCTGCTGGTCTGCAAACGGGAGCCATGTTCTGAATGTATGGCCGATATTCGCCGGATACGCGCTCGTTTCGCTGACCCAGCCCGCAGGCCTCGCATGGCTGGCCGGACAGGGAATAATCCTCGGCATCTTCTTTGCCAGCGGCCTGTCCCCGGTCTCCGGAAAATATCACTTTTGGTGGGGGATCGTTGCAGGCGCGCTCCATGCCTGCCTGGTACCCTATGCAGGAGCCTTCCACGGCTGGCTGAACTGCTATAACGGCGGCTTTACCGCCGGCATGGTCGGATTAGTCCTGATCGCCGTGCTCGAAACCCTCGTTCCCGATAAGGAAACTGCGAAATAAGCTGTTACCGTCACAGCATAAATAAAAGAACAGTCCTCATGGATATGCGCTTCCAAAATTGCATATCACTGGGACTGTTCTTTTAATATCTCATCATATTAACATCAGGTACGGCAAGCCGGTATGCACGGTCTCAAATAGTTTTACGTGAGATACGCGCATTTGATCAGGTACTGTCAGACGTATTCAAATGCCTATATCATTTTTTCCGGCCTGACGATCTCATCAAATTCCTCGGCGGTGATCAGTCCTGAAACAATAGCTGCATCTCTGAGGGGGACCCCTCTCTTAAGCGCGTCTTTGGAGATTTCGGCAGCTGCTTTATAGCCTATCTTCGTGTTCAGAGCGGTAACGAGCGTCAGCGCGCTCTGTGCGTTTTTCCGCATGATCTCTGTGTTGGCGGTCATGTCTCTGAGGCATAGTGAGGTAAAGCTCTCGATTGCGGCAGATAAAAGGTTTATCGAACGGACGAGCAGGTGTGCCATCAGAGGCATATTGACATTGAGCTGGAAATTCCCGTACATTGCCGCCATGCCGAAAGCCGTGTCGTTTCCGTACACCATCTGGGAGACCATGATCAGCGCCTCGCATTGTGTGGGATTGACTTTTCCCGGCATGATCGAGCTTCCGGCTTCCCTTGCAGGAAGGTTCAGTTCTTTAAACCCGCATAACGGGCCGGATGCATAGAAACGTATGTCATTGGCTATTTTTATAAGATCCCCGGCAAGTATGCGCAGAGCAGCGTGTACGCCTGCCGCCGCATTCTTGGAAGACAGCCCGGCATAGAGATCCTCCATCGGGACCACTTTTGTCCCCGACTCCTCTGTCAGATAGCAGCATGCCTTTTCAGAGTAGCCTTCAGGCGCGTTGAGCCCGCTTCCGACAGCGGTGCCGCCAAGAGGGATCTCACGCAGGCAGTCAAGAGACTGTTTTATGAGTGCAGTGTCAGTCTCGATGATATGCTTCCAGCCTGATAATTCCTTGCCGAAGGAGATCGGAACAGCATCCATCAGGTGGGTCCTTCCGATCTTCACGGTATCCTTATGCTCCGCTGCCTTACGCTCAAACTCTTCCATTATGGCATCCAAAACGGGCAGAAGCTTTTTCTCGATCAACAAAATCGACGCAAGATGTATAGCCGAAGGGAACACGTCGTTGGTGCTCTGGGACATGTTGACGTCGTCGTTCGGATCGAGATGGGTGGATCCATCCAGCTTTTCGGCAAAACCGCAGATCACCTCGTTGACGTTCATGTTGGTGAAGGTCCCGCTTCCCGTCTGCCAGATCGTAAGGGGAAAGCTGTCATCCAGAGCCCCGGACAGTATCTCATCGCAGCCCTTTTCTATGAGCTCCGCCTTTTTTTCTGAAAGCACTCCCAATTCTCTGTTAGCCCTTGCGGCGGCTTTCTTTATCATGGCTGTTGCGTATACTACCTCAAGGGGCATCCTTTCTCCCGGAAAGCTGAAATCATCCAGTGCACGCTGGGTGGCAGCACCCCACAGCTTATCCGCTTCTATTTTTATCTCTCCGATGGAGTCGGTAACTGTCCTGTAATCCTTCTCTTCTACCATCGTCAGTTCCTCCTGCTTGACTTTTCAAATAATATTATCATATTTTTAAGTTTCTTATTGACATAGCCCTGCCTCATCTTATATATTTGACACAACAATTTGAAAGGCAGACGAAATGAAGAACTTTTCAATGGCTGATTCAATGAACTTCGTTTCCGCCGCAGATGCGGCGTCGGTTTGCCCTGCCCTGTATTACGGCTATTATTACTATTATTTTCGTGCCCCGAAAAAGTAACATGCCGTATTGACAGGTAAAGAGAAATGTATAAAACTCGGCTCCGTCAATCGGCGGAGCCGTTTTTTTATAGAAAGTCATACTTAATAAATCGGAGGAAAATTATGAAAAAACTGATCTCAACACTGCTTATCGCAGTATTGATCTTCTCGCTCGCGGCATGCGGCGGCGGGCAGAAACCGGAAGACGCCGCCAAAAAGGTCGGCATCATCCAGCTGGCGGAATTCGGTGCCCTGGACGACGCTGCTGCAGGATTCATCGAAAGGATGGATGAACTCTGTGCGGAAAAGGGAGTCAAATGGGAGCACGAACTTGAAAACGCACAGGGCGAACAGTCTGTCTGTGCCACTATTGCTACCACTTTCGTCAACAGCGGGGTGGATATGATCATGGCCATCGCTACTCCGGCGGCTTCTGCTGCCGCCAGTGCCACTGCTGAAGTGCCCATCATCTTTACAGCTGTCACCGACGCACAGGCAGCAGGGCTTGTCAAGACGAACAAGGTCCCCGGAGGCAACGTATCAGGAACAAGCGACATGAACCCCGTCGCACAGCAGATCGGACTGCTCTTAAAGCTTGTGCCCGAAGCCAAGACAGTCGGCATCATCTACTGCTCAGCGGAACCCAACTCCGTCACTCAGGAAGCAATGGCTCGTAAGGAACTGGAAGCTAAAGGAGTCAACGTTCTCGATTTCACGGCTGCCGATTCCAGCGAAGTAGCGGCTGTGGCACAGAGCATGGTCGGCAAGGTCGATGCGGTATACATTCCCACAGACAACCTGATCTCCGCTTCCGCGGCAACAGTCGCCCAGGTACTGAATGCCGCCAAGATCCCGACAGTTGCGGGAGAATCTTCAATGGTGGACAAGGGCTTCCTAGCCACTTTCGGCATCAATTACAAGGAACTCGGGCGCCAGACGGCAGACATGGCTTTCAAGGTCCTCTTCGAAGGTCAGAATATCGCCGAGCTCCCTGTTGAGTTCTACACCAAGGAATGCGAGCTGACCGTCAACAATGATACAGCAGAAGTCCTCGGGATCACCATTCCCGATGATTTGAAGTGATATGGGATTCTCTCTCGGATCGTTCCTGAGGTCCTGCCCCGGCGCCATAGCTCAGGGCATAATCTACGGCATCATGGCGATGGGAGTCATCGTCTCATACAGGATACTCAATTATTCCGATCTTACGGTCGACAGCTCTCTCTGTACGGGAGGAGCTGTCACCGCCACCCTGATCACGGCTGGCGTTTCCCCGGTAGTGTCGCTGATGTGCGCGCTTGCAGCGGGGCTTGTCGCCGGAACCGTGACCGGTCTACTCCATACTGCCCTGAAGATCCCTGCAATACTCTCCGGGATCCTGACGCAGCTGGCGCTTTACTCGATCAATCTTCGCATCATGGGCAAGCCGAACGTCACCCTGCTCAATACCGAGCTGCTCATATCGCTGAGGAATATTCCGAGAGCCATCCTTATCGGAGGGATCTTTGCCCTCAGCGTTATCGCAGTAATGTATCTTTTTTTCGGTACGGAGATCGGCTGCAGCATCAGGGCTACGGGCAGCAATGAAAAAATGGCGAGGGCTCAGGGCATCAATACCAGCTTTAACAAGGTGCTGGCGCTTTCAGTTTCCAACGGAATAACTGCTCTTGCGGGCGGACTGATTGCACAGTACCAGGGCTACTGCGATATCAATATGGGCAGAGGCACCATTGTAATAGCACTTGCAAGCATCATCATCGGCGAAGCGATCTTTTCCAGAGTCATAGAGACCTCGAAGGTCTCTTTCGCCGTGAGGCTCTTTTCCGCGGTCTTCGGTGCAGGTGTCTATTATCTCGTTATCACCGCCGTACTTCAGGCCGGTCTTAATACCAGCGATCTTAAGCTCTTCAGCGCGGCTGTGGTTGCCGTTGTACTGTCGCTGCCACACCTTAAAACTGTGAAAAAAGGAAAGGTGAGGAACGATGCTAAGCCTGAATAAAGTAAGCAAGGTGTTCGATGCCGGTACGGTGAACGAAAAGTATGCAGTCAAAAACCTTTCCGCTGCGTTCGCAAAAGGGGATTTCGTCACTATAATCGGCTCCAACGGTGCCGGAAAATCCTCGATACTCAACCTCATAGCCGGGGTCTACTTCCCTGAAGAAGGGACGATCACGCTGGACGGTGCTGACATCACCCGCACCCCGGAATACCGCAGAGCTGACAGGATCAGCCGCGTCTTCCAGGACCCGATGGTAGGTACGGCGTCCGATATGTGGTTGGAGGAGAATCTCGCTCTTGCATACCGCAGGGGGAAAAGGCGCGGGCTCAGGTGGGGCATCACTGAAACGGAGAGGGAATTCTTCATCGAGAAACTGAAACCGCTCGGCCTTGGACTGGAGAAGCGGCTTTCGGTAAAGACAGGACTGCTCAGCGGAGGCCAGCGTCAGGCGCTGACCCTGCTTATGGCTTCCTTCAACAATCCGAGCCTGCTCCTGCTCGATGAGCACACTGCAGCGCTTGACCCAGGCACCGCAGGGAAAGTACTGGAGCTCACAGAGCAGATTGTCGCCGAAAATGAGCTGACCACGCTGATGGTGACACATAACATGAAGGATGCCATCGCTTACGGCAATCGCCTCATAATGCTCAGTGCGGGCAACATTCTTCTGGATATTTCAGGTGAAGAAAAACAGCACCTCACCGTTACAGACCTCATGCAGCGTTTCGCAGACCTTTCCGGAGAAGAACTGGACAACGACGAACTGCTGCTCACGAGTTGAGAGAAAGAAGTCTAAAGATAAGGAGGCACTTGAGATGATCTATCGGCTTCCGGAATTAGATGATAGGGATATACTGCAGGAATATGTTCGGGAACACTTCGACAATGGTGAGACCAGTATCAGCGCAAGTCTTGGCCTGTCATCATCCGAATACGGGGAATGGGTGGAAAAGATACGCATCAATTCAGCAGAAGGCGATTCCGACTGGGGAAGATCACTGCTCTACCTGTGCCTTGATCAGGACAGGCTGATCGGACTTATGAACATAAGATATGAATTGCCAACGCATCTCAGAAGATTGTACGGAGACATCGGATACGGCGTACGGCCTTCCGAAAGGAACAAAGGCTATGCGACTATGATGCTTTGTCACGCCTTGTCGGTCTGCAGGGGAAAAGGGATGGACAGTGTCATTCTGGGCTGTTTTAAGGACAATCCGGCGTCGGCTGCCGTAATCCGGAAAAACGGCGGAGTCCTTTTCGAAGAAAACGAGAATTATAAAAGAGGACGGATAAGCCAGTATTACCTGATTAGATTATAGTATACGTATACACGTTCTTTTGATCAGACCCCAAGTTGCATCAACCGATGTGGTTCCTTCTTACGGAACGCGGTAAAGTCAAAGCCCGCCGGAACACAGCTTATCACTGTGCTTCCAGAGGGCTTTATCATTATCGTAACAGTTCCTCCGGACGTGTTCCAAAGGATTACGTCAGTTTCTTTCTCCCAATCTGTCTTCCTTCATATATTTCCTCATGAAGAAGAAATAGAACACGCACATGCACACGGAGGTTGTCAGCCATGACACAGGATAGGCGGTGACGACCGTCCTGGCGAAAGGAAATCTGGGTTCAAAAAACGATATGATGAATGTCCGTATCAGGCAGATGTTCACCATGACGATGACCATGGGAGCCTTTGCTTCCCCGAGGCCCCTGAGAGCATCGCCGAACAACTGGAGGAAGCAGTATATCCAGTAAAGGGGGAAAGTGATGCCTATGAGCTCGGTCCCAATGGCAATGACGTTCTCATCCTCGTTGAATACCGAAAATACTGCGTGCCCGTTGAGAAGTGTAATCACGGCAAAAACGGCGGTCACCGCCAGGGACGCCACGAGCGCTGCCCGAACCCCTTTGCGCACACGCTGTTTATCCCCCGCCCCGTCATTCTGTCCAACAAAAGTCATAAGTGCCTGCCCGAATGCGACTATGGGCAGGTAGAGTATGCATTCCACTTTGAAATATGCCGTAAAGGCGGCGATCGTATCCTGACCGAACCTGTTGATGAATGACTGAGCTATAACGTTTGACAGGGTGATCATCAGCGACTGAAGTCCTGAAGGTATTCCGATGGACAGAGTCCGCCCGAGGATATCTTTATGCAGGGCGATGCTGCTCAGCTTCAGAGCGTAGTCCCCTTCCAGCTTCGTTAATTTTATGAGCACCAGCAACGCCGCAGTCCCGAAAGAAATGAAAGCCGATGCGGCCACAGCGACTATCCCGTCAGAAAAGCTCCTGACAAAGATATAATCCAGGGCGACATGCATAAGCCCTCCGATGAGCTGTGCTATAAGGGGAAAGACGCTGTCCCCTAAAGCGCGGAGCACTCCTCCGGCCAGATTGTATGTAACGATAAACACCAGAGAGAGGAAATACAGTCTGAGATACCATGCAGCCAGGGGTGCCAGCTCCCCCGGTGTATTTACTGCCTTCAGATAAAGGGGCGTCACGAGGATTCCGACGGCGGTGAGTACTATCCCTCCAAAGACGCTCAGGGCCACCGTGCTCCCGATGGCTTTCTCAAGCTTATCATGTTCTCCGCTGCCTTTGAGAGAAGCTATGACAACACCGCTTCCCACTCCTACTCCCGAGAAAAAGTTGATTATCAGTGATGTCAGGAGGGAGCCCGCTCCGATCGCCGCCTGGGCGGCGGTATCGATGAACCTCCCTGCGAACATTACATCAACTGCTGCATACAATTCCTGCACAAGGCTTGCCATAAGCAGCAAAAAGGCGAAGGTGGCGATCTTTTTTAGGATCGGCCCCTTCGTCATATCTCTGTTGTCGTTTATTTCTTTTTTTTGCATATCAGGATCTTTATATCAATCGAAGAGATGACAGGCTACAAGATGCCCGGGCGTAGCCTCGGTGAGACGGGGTTTGATCTTGCGGCACCTGTCGGTGGCGTGTTCACATCTGTCACAGAAGGGACAGCCTTCCGGGACGTTCAGGGGACTGGGCACCTCTCCCTCGATGCTTTCTATCTTTTTCGTGAAATCCATATGATGGGAGAAAATCGAGCCCAGCATCGCCTTCGTATAGGGGTGCAGTGGGTTCTCGGCTACCTCGATAGAAGGCAGCACCTCCACGACGTTTCCCAGATACATGACGGCAACTCTGTGCGCCATGCAGTGTACGAGCGCCATATCGTGGCATATGAACAGATATGTCAGATTCTTCTCCTGCTGCAGCTTAACGAGTAGCTCCACCAGTCTGTCCTGCACGGAAACATCAAGGGCACTGGTAGCTTCGTCAAGTATGATGACTTTCGGCGACAATGCAAGAGCACGCGCAACGCCTATCCTCTGACGCTGGCCCCCGGACATGTTATGCGGAAAGCGGTACATGAAATCCTTGGGCAGTTCCACCATCTCCAGAAGTTCGGCGCATTTATCCTCTTTATCGATTCTCTTCAAAAGCCCATAGTTCGTAAGCGGTTCGGTGACGATATCGATTATCCTCATCTTCGGGTTGAAAGCCGCGGCGGGATCCTGGAAAACCATCTGTATCTCCCTGTGGTTCTGCCTTAAAGCTTCTCCGCTGAGATTCGTTATATCCCTGCCGTCGAAGGTTATTGTCCCCGAAGTGGGTTCGATCACGTGGACCAGCATCTTTACATAGGTGGATTTGCCGCATCCGGACTCCCCGACGATGCCCAGAGTCTCACCCTGATAGGCGGTCAGGGAGACTCCGCTCACTGCCGTGAGAATGCGTCTGTGGGAAGCCGGGAAAGTCTTGGTGAGGTTTTCTGTTACCAAAATCGCATTTCTCTCAGACATATCTCTTTCCTCCTATCTCAGGAACAGCCTGCAGGAGCTGTCTTGTATATTCGCTTTTAGCATGATTTAGCACGGTGTCTCTGTCTCCCCTGTCCATCACCTTTCCGTACTGCATGACGATCATCTCGTCGGACATGTAGGCTGCCACGCCTATGTTATGGGTGACCAGGACGATTGAGGTGCTGAAACGCTCCCGCAGTTCCATCATCTGGCGTACGATCTGCGCCTGTATCGTAACGTCTATGGCGCTGGTAGGCTCATCGGCCAGAAGGAGCTTCGGTTCAAAGGTCATGGCCAGTGCGATCCCGACCCTTTGCCTCATCCCTCCCGAAAGCTGGTAGGTATAGCTTTTCATTATATTGTCCCCGTCTGGAAGGCGCATTTTTGTCAGAGTATCAACTGCCAGGGCATAGGCGTCAGCTTTGGACATATCCGGCCTGTGTATCTTTATATATTCGTAATACTGGGAACCGATGGTGCGGATGGGATTTATCATAGCACCTGAATCTTGGAAGATCATCGAGATGCCGCTGCCCCGCACATCGCGCCACCTGCTCTCGCTGTATGTAGCCATATCCTCGCCGTTGAACAGCACGCGGCCCTCGGATATACGGCCTCCTCCCGGCAGCAGCCCGAGTATCGCGCGGACCACTGTCGTCTTGCCGCTTCCGGACTCCCCGACTATGCCGACGATCTTGCCTTCGGTCATATCGAAGGACACGCCGGTCACACATGGGGGATCATTACCGTATTGGATCGATATATTCTGTACGTTTAAAATATCCATAGCACTCCTCACTGCTGCCTGGGGTCAAGGACGTCCCTGAGGGCATCTCCCCAGAAGTTGAAGATTACCACGACGATGAATATCGCCAGCCCCGGATAGATCATCATCCACGGGCATGCAGACATATAAGGGCGGCCTTCGCTGAGCATGAGTCCCCATTCTGCCATCGGCGATACAGCGCCGAAGCCAAGGTAGGAAAGACCCGCGAGCTCGAGCATCATTCCGCCTATATCCGTAGCCGCCGTGATGACGAGGGTCGGGGCGACTATCGGGAAAAGATATTTGATCATGATGTGCAGGTCACGTCCGCCCACTATCCTGGCAGCAGCCATGTAGTCTTCATTTTTGACCTTGAGCACGATGCTGCGCGCCATACGGGCGTATTTGGGCCAGGTGACCAGAGAAACAGCGATGACAGCATTCCTGATGCTCGCGCCCATTATTCCTGCCACAGCCATAGCAAGCACCATTCCAGGGAATGATACCATCATGTCCGCGAGCCTCATGATCACGGCATCCACCATGCCGCCATAAAAGCCGGAGATTATCCCGAGCAGCACTCCAACAAAGAATACGAGCCCGACCAATGAAAGGGTAGCCGGCAGCGAGACTCTGGCCCCGTAAATGACACGGGAGAAGAGATCCCGTCCCAGTTTATCAGTCCCAAACAGGTGCTCCGGACTAGGCGCAAGACGGGCGTTTTTCAGTACCGCTTCATACGGGTCGTACGGTGCGATGACGGGCGCAAGCACAGCGGTCAGGACTATAAGAAGTATTAGTATCGTGAAGAATACGAATTGCCTGTTCTTAAGAAAATCCTTAAGGATACCGTTCATGCCTTTCCCTCCCCCTTGATGCGCGGATCGATGAAGTTATACGAGATATCCACGGCCAGGTTCACGGCCATGTATATGAGCGATATCCACAGGACGTATCCCTGGATCAGCGGATAATCCATAGCTTTTATCGCGTCGATGGCAAGGCTGCCGAGTCCCGGATAGGTAAATATCACCTCCACCACGGACGTTCCTCCGAGAAGAGACCCCAGTGAGAGCCCGAACATGGTGACCAATGGAAGCAGTGAGTTGGGGAAAACGTGCTTGAAAAGAATCGCCCTTTCCGACTCGCCTCTCCCCCTTGCTCCGATAACGTAATCCTTGTGAAGTTCTTCGAGGACCGCCGTGCGTACCTGCCTCGTATATTTTGCTGTCATCGCGAAAGCCAGAGTCAGCGTAGGCAGAACGAGGTTTGACAGAGAGTTCGGATCAGTCGAGATTACGGGCAGGAGATTGAGCTTCATTGCAAGGAAGTAGAGCAGCAGCAGTCCCACCCAGAAGTTGGGCATCGAGACTCCAAAGAACGTGATCCCGCGCACGATATAATCGATGGGTTTGTTGCTGTAGACCGCCGATATCATGCCCAGAGGCACAGCGAAAAGCAGCATGACGACCATAGATGATAGGGATAGCTTCAATGTCGGCCACATCCTCCCGGCCAGCAGACTGGCCACAGGACGGTACTTTGAATAGGACGTCCCGAGATCCCCCTTCAGAACGTTTGCCAGCCAGCGGAAATACTGAATGAAGAAGGGGTCGTTGAGGCCCATGGCCTCACGGGTCTCATTCAGTACCTCTTCTGTCGGGATGATGCCCATCGACTGATACATCGTCATCACGGGGTCTCCCGGAGCCAGCTGTACGAGCAGGAAAGTGAAGAAACTTATGCCTATTAGGACTATTACGATTTGTCCGATCCTTCTTAAGAATTCTTTTAAGTCCATAATAACCTCACTATCTGTTATATGATGATTCCTCCCAACGGAGAATTATTTGCAGATTCAGAGCGAAAAACCGTAAAAATGAACGAATATAAATCAGGGAAGGCACGATAAAGTGCCTTCCCGATACGTCCCGTTATTTTACGGGAGCAATCTTGTTGGAAATCCAGTAGTAGTCTATGGTAGATATTTCAGCTCCAGTCACGGTCTTCACATTGGAGATCATGCAGGAGTTATAGTATCCGTGTACAAGTACGGCAGCGTCGTCAAGCAGGACTTGTTCCATCTTCAGGACCAGCTCGTCCCTCTCTGTTTCGTCCGTGGATGCAACGAATTTGTCGTATGCCTCGTCAAATTCATCATTGTCATATCCAGTATAGTTGGCTCCGCCGGGGTTGGTCTCGCTGTAGAGATTGCTTCCGTCGGTTCCGCCGTACCAGTTCATCAGGAATGCCGAGGGATCGCCCACGGCAGCTGTCTGCCAGTTGGAGGAGCACAGGTCGTATTTACCGGCCATGAGCAGGTTCCAGACAGTGTCGGAATCGGAATGGGTCATGTTGGTGTCAATGCCGATCGCCTTCAGGGAAACCGCAGTAGCTTCAGCAAGGTCGGAAAGCCTTCTGGAAGAATATGTCAGATAATCGAGCTTGATATTCTTTCCGTCGAGCTCCCTGATGCCGTCACCGTCGGTATCTACTATGCCGGCTTCATCCAGAAGCTTCTTTGCGCCTTCCACATCGAAACCGTATTTAACGTCCAGCTTAGAATGGTCATATCCCAAGCCGGTGGGCAGCACGGGTGTGCCGTAGGTATAGATCCCGCCCACGGTGACATCGCATATGGTCTTGCCGTCAACCGCCATCATGACTGCCTTTCTGAGCGCGTCGTTGGCAAGGATCCCCTTGAAGTTGACGTAGGAGATGCCGGTACGGATACCGGGGGCCCTGGAAACATAGAAATTCGGATCGGCGATGAGCTCTGCCAGGTCCGCGTCGGTGGTGATGTTCTCGGTGACGTCGATGTCGCCGTTCTTCAGAGCCATGGCCTTGGTGGTGTCATCCTCGATGAACTTTCTGGTGTACCCCTTGAAGGGGACCTCACCCTGCCAGTAGTATTCGTTGCGTACGAATTCGGCGTTCAGCGTGGTCTTGTCGAAGGACTTGATGACATAAGGTCCGGTTCCGATAACGGTGGTTGCGTCGTCAGCGTAGTTGTGGCTGTCATCGTGAAGGTCTCCCTCAACGTCGATGATCTGGTAGAAGGGGAAGCACAACGGGCCCCTTACATCGGCGATGGGCTTGTCAAGCACTATAGTGACCGTATTGGCGCCCGTATCCGCAGTGATGCTGTTTGCCTTTACATATTTGTAGGGCGTCGAGCTGTGTGTGTCGCTCTTGTTTTCGCAGACCCAGTAGAGTCTGTTCAAGCAGTCGGAGACCGCCTGGGCGTCGCAGGGCTTGCCGTTGGAGAATTTGACTCCGTCCCTGATGTGGAAAGTCCATACGATGTGGTTATCGGATACCGTATAGGTATCGCAGAGCATCGGCTGGGGGGTCATGTCGTTGTCGAAACGGAACAGGCACTCGCCTACACCGTCACGAACGGTCTCCCACGAAGCGTTCTGGTATCCCGCCGGGTCAAATGAATCGGCGTAGACGTAGCATCCCAGAACAAAAGTGTCTTTTGCATTCCCCTTATTGTCGTCTTTACCGCAGCCGAAGGTACCGATAAGCATCACGCATACCATAAGGACCGCAGCGAGTCTGAACATTTTGGATCTCATTACAAACCTCCTTAATCATTTGTTCAGGCAGTCTTTCACGGGGAATATTCAGTTGACAAGAAAACAAAAAACGCCTTTCCGTACGGAAGCAGGCGCGAATGAATACCGAAATAAAGAAATGGGAATCATCCTATTTCAAGTCTTACAGGTCTTCTATCGCTCGTAGAAACACTGCCTACAGACATGAGCAGGTCTCCTGGCTTCGGATCATCGCTTCGAGCGGCCTTCCCGGAATATCCCAGTGACATCATTCGCTGTCGGCTCCCCTTTACAGTGACGGGATCGCCGCGGATTCTCACCGCGTTGTCTAACACTCATGCCTTATTAAATTGTATTGAATCCGAGGACGTTCATTTCCTCTAGCCTTAAATTACCTTAAACTAACCTTAAAGTCAATAAAAAAACCTCGTTATTATCGCATTTAAAGATACTGCTGACAGTTTTTTTTACAGTTCTTCTGTCGAATCCTCCAGTCCATACGCGACAAGGGAGCAACCGACAGGCGAATATAGCCCTCTAGTGTAGTAATAGACCGAACCGTCACCGACGGCGTGGTGCCTTTTCAGCTCATTGCCGAAAAAATCCTCCTGGATCCCTAGAAGATCTCCCTTTTTGACCTTCTGACCCACCTTTACCGCCGGGTACCAGAGCGCATCGATTTCCGATTCCAGATAAACGCTCTCCTTAAAAAGCAGATGGTGCTCCGCAGGCGAGTTCTCATAGTCATATACACCCAGGTGCTTTAACAGAAGCCGGATCGAAGCCAGATGGCCTTCAGTCCACACCGGATAGCAGCAGTCGTCGTAGCCCCGTTCCACGAGCAGCCCTGGGATGCCCAGATTGTTTGCAGCCCAGCTGTACTCGCCTGTGGTCGCTCTCGATTCCACGAGCCATTCGGTGTTCAGCGCCTTTGCCGCCGCGAGGGATTCCTCTCTCACTTCAGGGCATGTGGGGAAAAAGATTATCGGGTGGAGAGGCTCGGATTTGCCGCCGCTGTGCATATCGAGGATAAAATCAGTCATGGGGAATACATTCTTCACGAACCACGCGGCGATCCTTGCTCCGGGTCCCCCGTTCTCATCTCCGGGATAAGAACCGTTCAGGTTGTACATATCCTCAGGCACCTCCCTGGAATGGTTCGATATTACACCGCTGGTGTTCACGCAGTGGATAATGATGATATTCCCGCAGACTTCCTTAGGGTCGATCTCACTGGCAGCTCTTATAGCAGCTGCAAAGCCAGGAAACTCTCCGGCATGGATTGACGCAGTAATAAGTACCGTTTTGCCTTCCTTTGCACCGGCTATAAGGGTCGCCGGCATCTTGTAGGAATCCGGTTCATTCAGTCCCGGGATAGCCTCATCTGCCGAAACGACTTTTGAAAAAGTCTCCTGTCCGCCAAGAGGCACTGTCAGGACCACCTGTTTTTTTTCACCAGGCGAAAGCCTGAACCCGCAAAACTCAAACATTTATACCTCCTTGATTTCTGAATTAATTTGGATATTTAAACGTTAGCACAATTTCGGAATGATTGTAAAGAGTGCAGATGAATATTCTTTGACTCATCCATTCCGTCCGTACGAAACTGCCAGCAAGTCCAGATTGGCAGACATTACTGCAGTAAAAATGCCCAGAGCATGCATATTCTGTCAGACCGCAGCATAAGCCAGTCTGACACATCAACCGGAAATTTTTAATATTTGAATTCATGCACAGCCACTTGAATTCTGTGCGCCGATTGGATATACTCAAAGTAAGTTAATAATTCGGTGTTTGCATGGAACGCGGTCAGAATCCGCGACAGCACTCTTGCTACTGTGTGTCCTTTCGGGACGAGTCAGGTCTTTCAGACCCGATGTCAATAATATCTGCGGAATTTCAGGGGTATTTCCGCCAGTATTTATTTACATCGGGACAACCGATGTTTTTTTTATGACGTATGGGTATAGGGGCTGTCCTTTCCAGGTTGCGCCCTATTGACCATATAAATAAGCATTTACCATATTTACGAAAGGGGTACATTATGAAGAAGTACACAAAACTGCTTGCCGCCCTTCTGGCACTCGCGCTGGTAGTGTCATTCACGGGTTGCGGCAAGGAAAATGGGAAGACAGGTCCCATCACCGTAACGGATATGACCGGGCGCACCATCACTCTCGATCATCCCGCAGAGAAGGTCGTTGCCCTCTCTGCAGCGGACTGCGATATCGTCTACGCCGTTGGAGCTTTCGATACTCTCATCGGACGCGGAGAGATGTGCGACTATCCCGAACAGGTAAAGGATCTTCCCAGCGTACAGTCGGGTTATGACACAAATACCGAGGAGATCGTCAAGCTCGCACCTGAAGTCCTCATCATGAGCGCCATGGCGCAGACCCAGGAACAGGTCGAAGCATTGGAAGCCGCAGGAGTCAAGGTGGTCGTAAGCGACGCCCAGGATATCGAAGGCATCTACACATCCATCGAGCTGATCGGTGCGGTGACCGGCCATTCCGAAGACGCCGCCAAGGTAGTAGCCGACATGAAAAAAGCCTTTGATGATCTGAAGGCACAGGTCAAGGGCGACGGCACCGAAACGGTCTACTTCGAAGTCTCCCCGCTGAAGTGGGGCCTGTGGTCCGCCGGAAGCGGCACCTTCATGAACGAGCTGGCTGAAATGATGGGAGTCAAGAATATCTTCGCCGACCAGCAGGGTTGGATCCAGGTAAGCGAGGAGCAGGTCATCGAAAGGGCTCCGGACTATATCGTGACCATCACGATGTCCTCGGGCGAAGGGGATGACCCCGTTGCCGAGATACTGGGACGCCCGGGCTGGGAGCATATCCCCGCTGTTGAGAACAATAAGATCCTCAACGCTCCGAACAATGAGCTGACCAGACCTTCTCAGAGACTCATCGAAGGCGCTCAGATGTTCTACGATTTCATTTACGGCAAATAAACAGAAACAGCACAAAGGCCGCTCTTTCTCTGCAATGAGAGGAGCGGCCTTTCTGTATAAACAAAATCAATTTTTGTATTTATCTTTTTAGTTTTAATAAAGAAACCATATCATTAAAAATAATGATATATCTTTTTATTGTCGCAATTGTGTAGTAAAATAATAAAAAGTGTTTTCCCATTCACCTTAAGGTGAGATATGGAAAGGGGTAAGAACCCACGGGATGGCCACTGTGCGGCGCAAGCCAAGTCAGATACATAGGGGAACATTGCTTGTTGTACCGACTCTGCAACAGGGGAACTTTGCATTATCCATATGTACAAGAATACCTCTGTTAGCGCAACGGAGGTGTTTTTTATGAAATTCAAGGAAATGGACTTGTTCGCCTACCGCAAAAAGAAGCCCGGCGATTACAAGCCGCTGACTGCCGCTACACTCGCTGTAAATGAGCGCCGTTTTCTCAAAAAGAAAAAAGACAGGTCGAAGGAAGAGGATGAGCGCCTGTAGTTAACGGCGCAGGCAGCAGGATGACTCATAAGTACACCAAAAACGGCGGCCCACCTTCCGATTTGATTGAAAACCCAGATTATTCCCCTCAGCATCTGCCTGAGGAAAGGCGGAATAACGTACCTGTCAGTATTAAAGCCAAAAACGCAGGTCGCAGACATGCAGATCCGAAACCGTCTACCCTTAAGCACCATAAGGCGGCGAATGATAAAAGCCGCAAAGCAAAACCGACGGACAGAAAGCGCATGACTTTTTTCAACAAGGATGGAAGCGTGACCAGGGTCGTGTTATTCAATAATACGGAAGAACAGTGAAGTGAGATGAAACTAAGCGGTACATATACCTGGTTCGGATATCTGGAGCCTTTCGAAGACAAACTCAGGGCTATCCGTGATGCGGGCTTCAAAACGATATGCACATTCTGGACTCCGGAGATGGAAGATTCCGATGGCCCCAGAGCAGGCCAGCAGGAAACCGCGGACAGATACGGGCTCTATCTGGAACATGCGCATCTGGGTTATTACAGGGCTAATCTCCTCTGGGAGGACACCATGGACGGCAGTTCTGTAAGAGAGGGGTATATCGAAGATATAAGACTGGCTGCAAAAGGCGATGTTAATACGCTTGTCATCCACCCATGCGAGATATATCCCCCTGATATGAACAGATATGATATCTTCAGAGACAATATGAAGAGGATCTCGGACGTGTGCGCGGATACCGGCGTAAGGCTAGCAGTGGAAAACCTGGGAGAGAACACTACCGTAAGGAAGATCATCAATGACCTTAAGGACAACCCGAACGTCGGACTGTGCTTCGATTCCGGACATAACAACGTGGCCGCAGGTGACTATTTCGACCTTTTGGACGAATTCAGAGATCGCATCTTCGCTACTCATATACATGACAACAACGGCATCAAGGATCTCCACCTTCTGCCTTACCACGAAGGCTGCTGCCTGAACTGGAAGCACTTTATCGATGCAGCCGATAAGACAGGTTTTGAAGGCTCGCTGATGCTGGAAGCCTGCTATCCGCTGGATTACGATAAATTCACAGGCGAGAATGATGAGGAATGGGCAGTACCTCCTTATCCGATGGAAGAGTGGCTCAAAGAAGCAAAGACTGCCTGTGACCGGATATATAGTGAAAGGAACGCTCTATTGTCTGGAGACTGTAAATAGTTTTGTATTTATATAAAGCAAAAATCCTTCCGGATCATTGAAAAGATCCAGAAGGAATTTTTTATGACAAGAGTCAGAAATATCTAATAATCCATCTTTTCCTCTTTTGGCTTACACATGTTTGCATTCTTTTCGTCTTCCTGTTTCGCACACAATGCCAGGAATCTGTCAGCCACTTCTTCTTCGGAAATTGAAGGGCCGCTTTCCATCCATGCGATGACGACGCTGAAAAAAGCCCCCGAATAGAAATAATCCCAAAGCTGGATTTCGAAAGGTTTATATGTCGCATCGTTGGCTTTAAGAAAAACGCGTGTTATGGTGTCGTACTGGTAATACGCGATGCCGGAGTAATAAGATGTAAGTATAGCTGTCCTGTTCTCATTGAAGAATCCGAACGCCCATACAATAAAACTCCGTCTGCTGTCCGCGCCGCTTCTCCTTTTGGAGCTTTCCTCGCTGAACTTCTCCATGATGCGGTCGAAGCCGTAGATCAGTATATCCTCAAGGGAGGCGAAATTACGATAGAACGAAGCTCTGGCTACTTTAGCATACTTTATGAGCTCGGTGATCTTTATCTCATTGATCCTTTTTTCCTGCAGCAGATCTATGAGAGCGTGCGCCATCCTGTCCTTAACTTCCAGGTTCGATGCCTGCACCTTGTTGATTTCCCGAATATTCTTCATTATTATCCCCGGCATGTTAAATGTGCCTCCGCAGGACGGCTGACAGTGAATCCGTCGCCTGCAGACGCAGAAAATCCATTATATAATGACCGGCTCTGAACGTCACCGGACAACAATAAAGCGCCCCGGGCGGGGCGCTTATCTTACTTTTACTGAAGTTTCCCGATCCCTATGTCTATACGTTGGAGAGAACTATCCTTACCGAGCACTTCCATTAGCTCGGTAGCTCCACCCGGAGTCACGGCAAGCCCGCTGACTGCCACTCTGACTGCCCACATCATAGCCCCGGCTTTCACTTCCATTTCCGCAGCCTTATCCTTTAGAACAGCATAAAGGGCATCATTGCTCCAGTCATCAAGATCTTCCAGCGTTTTCCTGACTTCCGTCAGCATCTTCAGGCAGCTTTCGGCTGTCGTCTTGTTCTTTTTATTTATGTAAAGGTCCGTATCATAATCGGGAAGCTCGAAGAAAAAGCTCACAGCTTCACTGATATCGGCCAGAGCACCGATCCTCGGCTGGATCAGTGAGAGGATCTTTCCGATCTTAGGGAAGGCCTTCTCCTCTTCCGTGAGGAAACCATCCGCCCTGCGTGCGAATTCCTCAGGGCTGAGCATGCGAATGTATTCCCCGTTGAACCACAGAAGTTTGTTGTAATCGAATACGGCGGGAGATTTATTTATGCCGTCTATCGAGAACACTTCCTGCAGCTCTTTTAGCGTGAAGATCTCTTTGTTGGTGTCCTTGGGGCTCCATCCCAGGAAGGCGATGTAGTTTACGATCGCTTCAGGCAGATACCCCATCCCGCACAGATCCTGGAAGCTTACAGCTCCGTGGCGC
Source organism: Eubacteriales bacterium (assembly GCA_024685545.1). Classification (GTDB taxonomy): domain Bacteria; phylum Bacillota; class Clostridia; order Eubacteriales; family Anaerofustaceae; genus JAAYHF01. The sequence goes on from JAIKVR010000066.1 coordinate 42,316, forward strand.
TTCGAGAGTTTGGAGACCGTGCCGTCCTCGTTCATTCCCATAAGAAGAGGCAGATGCACATAATTGGGCCTCGGCCAGCCGAATGCGTCATATAGCAGGGCATACTTCGGCGTAGATGAAAGATACTCGCTCCCTCTCACAACGTGGGTGACCCCCATGAGATAGTCGTCCACCACATGGGCAAAATTATAAGTCGGATAACTGTCCGCCTTGAGCAGTATCTGGTCCGTGAGTTCCTTGTTGTCGACCGAGATCTCCCCGAATACCATATCTGCATAGGTGGTCCGCCCGGTCAAGGGCATCTTCTGACGTATGACGTAAGGGACCCCCGCGGCGAGCTTCGCTCTGATTTCTTCCTCCGGAAGATCTCGGCAATGGCCGTCGTAGCCTCCGCCAGACTGCTGTTCATGTAGGGACTCAAGTCTTTCCTTGTCACAGAAACAGTAGTACGCCTTGCCCTCGCTGACCAGTTTTTCCGCATATTTCTTGTATACAGGAAGCCTTTCGCTCTGGATATACGGGCCGTTCGGGCCTCCCTGTTCCGGTCCTTCGTCAACCGTAAGTCCGGCAATCTTCAGCGTGTCCAGTATGACCTCCACGCTGCCGGGAACGAGCCTCTGCCTGTCAGTATCCTCGATGCGGAGTATGAACTTACCTCCGTCTGCCTTGGCGATCAGCCAGGCGTAAAGGGCAGTCCTCAGATTACCTATATGCATATAGCCGGTCGGGCTTGGTGCGAATCTCGTTACGGTCATGTTATCCATATCGTTACCTCGTAATATATAAAAGCGCATACGCGCTTTATTAATATAACATCATTTCAGATATGTTGCAACAGGAACAGGACATGCAGCCGGAAAGGATATGATTCATAAAATAATATATAATTATTAATAATTATGCATAATAATTCCCTCGCAGCAGTGTATTATTAAAATTGAAAGAGTTGCCATCATAAAGCTGAGCAATAGGGAATGTCCCTTTCGGCATGAGGAGGAGGTCAATGAGAACAACTGTATATTACAATGGGAAAATATACGTCGAAAAGGGCGTCTTCGCCCAGGCAATGGTCGTAAAGGATGAATACATAGATTTCGTAGGCACCGATGCCGAAGCACTTGCCTGCGCTTACGATGAGAAGGTCGATCTTGAAGGAAAGACCGTCATCCCCGGTTTCAACGATTCACATATGCACCTGCTCTCTGTGGGAAGGCAGATGACCCGACCGAATATCTCTGTTTGCAGAAGCATCGGCGAACTCATCGACGTCTGCAGGAAATTCATAAGCAGCAACCCGGAAGTAACAAAGGGAGGACTGCACGCCATGGGCTGGAACCAGGACAACTTTACGGATGAAAAGCGCATGCCGACCAGAGAGGATATCGATAAAATCTCAACAGATATTCCGATCGTACTGGAGAGGGTCTGCGGGCATATACTAGTCACTAACACTAAGGTCATTGAGATGCTGGGATTGGATGCGGACAGTCCGCAGTACGAAGGCGGTGAGTTTTCCTTTGGGGAAGACGGCTATCCGGATGGGCTCTTCAGAGAGAATGCATGCGGACACGCAGAAAGCGTGCTGCCAAAAGCTTCTAAAGAGGAAATGAAAACAGCGCTGAAAGCTGCCGCAGCCTATGCTGTCTCCCACGGGTTGACGAGCGTGCAGTCAAATGACATTCATCTGGGAGAGAACGGCGAAGGCATCGAGACATACGAAGTTCTGAAGGAACTCCATAAAGACGGATTCCCGTTGCGCTATAGGGGGCAGGTCTGCTTCTCCACACCGGAGGTCTTCAGTGAATACATAAGCAAGGGCTTCTTCGGTGAGGAATACGAAGAGACCGACACCCTCACCTTCGGAGCACTCAAGCTGTTCAAGGACGGGAGCCTTGGAGCAAGGACTGCGCTGCTTGAAGGAGAATACGCGGATGACCCGGGCAACAAAGGTATCGAGGCTATGAGCCCGGAGATCATGGACGAATATGTGCGCCGCGCGGCCGAAGCCGGAGTGACCGTATCTACCCACGTCATCGGAGACAAGGCAGCCGCAGATACACTGACCAGCTACGAAAAATACATGCCCGCAGGAGAAAACCCGCTGCGCCACAGCCTGATCCATTTCCAGATATCTGACATGCCGCTTATAGAAAGGGCAGCCAAGGACAGGGTGCCCATACAGTACCAGCCGGTCTTCCTTGAATATGACCTTCATATCGTGGAGGACAGGGTCGGAACCGAACTGGCAAAGACTTCATACGCATATAAGACCGCAATGGAAGCCGGCTGTCTGATTTCCATGGGGACCGACAGTCCCGTGGAGGACTGCGACCCGATGAAGAACCTATTCTGCGCTGTCACGAGGAAGGATTACGGGCTTGCTCCCGATGGAGGATGGAACCCGGAGGAATGCCTGGACATTTCCGACGCAGTTGATGCCTACACTGTCGGAAGCGCCGCCTTTGAATTTGCCGAAAGCTGCAAGGGACGCATAAAAGCAGGTTTTCTCGCCGATTTTGCCGTGCTGGAAACGGATGTCTTCACCTGCCCGAAGGACGAGATAAAGGATATAGAAGTTGCCCTTACCGTAATGAATGGCAAAGAGGTGTATAAGAAAAAAGATTAGCAGGGAAGAAGGAAAGAGAGAGCTGTCTAAAGCTATCTTCGATGAACTTCTAATCTCACAGCCATCCGCTGCAGTATGCAGCGGATGGTCTTTTATTTCAATCAATTATTATTGACATATGTTCATAATTCTTTTATCATGGAGCCTGAAAGGAAAGGATCAGAGTTGACAAGACCAGTAAAGAAAAGGATAATCAGCGGCAGCCCGGAGATCAGGGATTTCCATCCAGGATCTTTCCGGAATGTCGAGAGCGTACGCATGACCTATGAGGAATTCGAGACTATAAGGCAGCTCGACTACAAAGGCAGAACTCAGGAAGAATGCGCACAGGCAATGGGAGTATCCCGAACTACCGTCACCAACATTTACAGGACAGCCCGTTCAAAGATTGCCGACTGCCTTGTCAACGGCTACATGCTCGTCATTGACGGAGGGAATTATATATTGAAGGCGAGAGAAAAGAAAGAAGTCCCTAATCCGGACCCAAAAAACAAGGAGGCAGGTATTATGAGAATCGCAGTGACTTATGACAACGGGGAGATATTCCAGCATTTCGGCAGAACAGAACGCTTTAAGATATACGATATAAAGGACACAGACGTCGTTTCTAGCGAGGAGATTGAAAACGGCGGTATGTCTCATGAAGATCTGATCGATCTTCTTAAGGGACATCAAGTCGATACTCTTATCTGCGGAGGCATAGGCGCAGGAGCCCAGAACAAACTGTCTGACGCAGGGATCAGACTGTATGGAGGAATAAACGGCAGTGCCGATAAAGCTGTCTGTCTGCTGCTTGAAGGGAAGCTCGTCCAGAATCCAGAGGCTGGCTGCGACCATCACAAAGATCACGATTGTGATACTAATAATAAAAAAGCTGCTGAGCAATGAATAGCCGTTTTAGACTGATTGCCGATCTTTATTGCCAGTTCTTCAAAATAGGATCTTTTAATTTCGGCGGCGGGTATGCAATGCTGACGAAGATTGAGGATGTTTGCGTCAACAAAAAGAACTGGATCTCAAGGGAAGACATGATGGACATAACCGTCATCTCCCAGTCGACACCCGGTCCGATCTTCGTTAAAAGTGCGACCTATATAGGATACAAGCAGGCGGGGATAGCCGGTGCAGTGGCCGCCAGCGGAGGTATGCTGACAACATCTTTCCTTCTCGTATTCCTGATCTCTACAGTTTTTGAAAACTTACTGGCCCTTCCTCTGGTCCGGAATATCTTCAGGGGGATACAGGCTTCCGTCGGCTACCTGGTCCTTTCAGCCGGACTTTCGCTCAGGAAGCAAATGCCGGACAAATCGCAGCCTTTAGCCATAATGTATAGTTCCATGCTGGCTATGCTGGCAATAAATATCCTCGGTCTGAGAATATCTGCAGCCGCAATTATGCTGGTATGCGGATGCATCCCTCTGTCGATGTCATTGATTCGGAAGGGGGCAAAGTAGATGATTTATTTTCAACTGTTCTCAGCTTTTTTGCAGGTAGGGACTTTCGCATTCGGGGCGGCATACGGCGCAATTCCTCTGATAAGGGAACTTGTCATACGTTACGGCTGGTTTACGGAGGAGACCTTTGCAAACTGGATCGCAATTTCGGAATCAATTCCCGGTCCGATAATTACCGAACTGGCATCATTCGTCGGGTATGATCAGGCAGGCGTACTTGGAGCTGTCGTCGCAACGGCAGCAGTGATACTGCCTTCCATCCTCATTGTTATCCTTTCACTGATTGCTTTCGAGAAGTTCGTAAATAACAAATACTTCAACGCTTTTCTCAGCGGAGTCAGACCATGTGTCACCGACATGATCATGGCCACTGGTCTTCACATGATCATAAAGTACATCGGCGCGCTGTCGGATCTTTCCCACACAGATACCGGAGCCTTTGCAGTGACATGCATTCTGGGAGCGATAACAGCTCTGTACCGTCTCATTACGAAAAAATCCATCGATGCCTACATGACGATAATCATCGGGGGCATACTCGGCGCGATAGTATATTCTGTCTTGTGAGAACACAGTATACACAGACAATAACAAATACAGCGCCTTTTTTTCCAGGCAAATGAAGACAGAACGTATATGACCCCCGAAAGTCCAGCTTTTGGGGGTCATATACGTTCTGTTTTTTATTTTAGAGCCAAGGTTCTTTCACAGTAAGCGCATCGATAGTGCCTCCCGTCTTCTGTAACAAAGATGGGCTCTGTTGACGGCTCTGAATACGTAATGCAGCGTTCGTTCTTGCATCTGTGCTTCTTCGCTTCCGGCTCGGGCAATCTGGCAGCGCGAGAAGCGAGCCCGATCTCCTTGCCTATAGGATCCTTTTGTGCTTCTTCCAGGAGCATTTTGATCAATGCCATACGCATAGACCTTCCGTTGGCCACCTGTTTGAAATAACATGCCCTTTTGTCTTCATCCACTTCCGGTGCGATCTCATTGACCCTTGGGAGCGGATGCATGACTATGCAGTCGTCTTTTGCCGAAGCCATCAACGCACCGTTCAGTATAAAGCTATCCTTAAGTCTCCCATAAGCCGTCGGATCCTCGAAACGCTCCTGCTGGATCCTCGTCATGTAGATCACATCAAGATCACCGATATGCTCTTCAAGGGACCGAGATTCGATATACTCCATATGATTCGGCGTGACCACGGAGTCTATGACATACCGGGGCAGTGACAGTTCTTCTGGTGAGATCAGGACCAGCTTTATCCCGCTGTAGAGGGAAAATGCACTGATTAGCGAATGTACGGTGCGTCCATATTTGAGATCGCCTGCTACGCCTATGGTCAGATCTTCCATACGGCCCTTCTCGGTGCAGATGGTCATGAGGTCGGCTAAAGTCTGGGTAGGATGACCGTGTCCTCCGTCACCTGCGTTGATGACGGGCACTGTGCCTTTATCAGCCGCTGCAAGAGCGGCACCTTCCTTGGAATGCCTTATGGCGATGATATCTGCGTAGCAGCTGATGACCCTCGCCGTATCTATCACTGTCTCGCCCTTTTTGGCGGATGACGAAGATTCTGCATCCGCCATGGAAATGACGCCGCCGCCCAGAGAGAGCATCGCGGATTCAAAGCTCATCCTGGTCCTTGTCGACGGCTCGTAGAACAGTGTCGCCAGGATTTTGCCATCGCAGGCGTGTGAGTACTTTCCGGGGAATTTCCTTATATCAGACGCGGTATCGATCAGTTGCTGAAGTTCTTTCCGGTCTAAGTCCAGTATATCAAGCAGACTCTTCATATCAGTCAGCCGATCCAGCTCTCGTCGGAGGGATTGTTGCGGAACTTTATGAGTCTGTCGATATCCTCTGCAGGGATGTAGCCTTCCTCAGCAGCGACCGAAGCGATGGTGTCGAAATCGCTCAGCGTCACGCACTTTACATCCGCTTTTTTGAGCGCGTCAATGGATTTCTGCATGCCGTAAGTCATGATCGCGGCAATGCCCAATACCTCCGCCCCCGCTTCACGCAGTATGTCCACCACTTCAAGCACGCTTCCTCCCGTGGAGATAAGGTCCTCGATGACCACGACTTTCTGCCCCGGTGCCAGATATCCCTCGATCTGGTTCTTGCGTCCATGGTCCTTGGCACCTGAACGCACATAACCCATCGGCAGCCCCATGATCGAGGCGGTGATGGCGGCGTGGGCGATCCCCGCAGTCGAAGTGCCCATAAGAGCCTCGGCCTGGGGGTAATTCTCCCTGATGACGGCAGCCAGGCCGTTCTCGACGTCGTTCCTTACCTCCGGATAGCTTAACGTGAGCCTGTTGTCGCAGTATACCGGGCTCTTGATACCGCTGGCCCAGATGAAGGGCTCGTCGGCCCTGAAAAATACCGCCTTGATCTTCAGCAGATCCTTCGCTATAGTTCTCGCAAGTTCCATTTTCGTTTCCTTCCTCTGTTGATGAATTCTTCACAGCATCGTTCGTAGGCTGCAACGGGGTCCGCCGCCTGTGTTATAGGTCTTCCTACGACTATATAATCCGAGCCGGCTGTTTTCGCCGCCGCGGGTGTCATCACTCTTTTCTGGTCTGAAGCCGCGCTCTCGGCGAACCTGACTCCAGGTGTCACCGTGATAAAATCCCCGCCGCAGGCTTCATGGATGATGGAAGCCTCAAGAGGTGAGCATACCACACCGTCCAATCCGGACCTTTTGGCGTTGAGCGCATAGCTCTCCACCACCTCGTTCATCGGGAAATGTATCATGAGCTCGTTCTTCAGCGCAGTCTGGTCCGTGGATGTCAGCTGCGTCACGGCGATGAGCTTTGGCCGTGTTCCGTCAGGCCGAGTAAGTCCTTCCAGCGCCGCCTCCATCATTTCCGCTGTACCCGCGGCATGGCAGTTCACTATATCCGCACCAAGATCCGACAGTACGGACATCGCCTTTCTGACAGTAGTCGGTATATCGTGAAGCTTCAGATCCAGGAATACCTTATGGTCCCTCTTTTTTATCTCTTTTACTATATCAGGTCCTTCCGCATAGAAGAGCTCCATGCCTATCTTGACAAACGGCTTCCTGCCCGTGAACTGCGACAGGAAATCCAACGTCGTCTGCCTGTCGGAAAAGTCGCAGGCCACTATAACGTCCTTGCCCATATACCCTCCTAATGCGCGATGCCGACGATCTCCGCAAGGTCCGTGATGCCGTATCTTTCCATCACGGCAGGCAGGCTGCTGATTATATCGCGGGAAGCATACGGCTGTATGAGGTTCGCGGTCCCTACCTCTACGGCCGTGGCTCCGGCCATCATCATCTCGATCACGTCCTCGGCGCTGAAGACCCCGCCCATTCCGACGACGGGTATCTTTACTGCCCTGGAAACCTCGTATACCATCCTCAGTGCAACTGGGAATACAGCCGGGCCTGAGAGCCCTCCCGTATTCATCGCGATGACCGGCCGTCCCGAATTCAGATCTATCCTCATGCCAAGCAGCGTGTTTATGAGACTTATCCCGTCCGCACCGGATTCCTCACACGCTTTAGCGATGGAAACGATGTCTGTCACATTCGGCGTAAGCTTGATTATAACGGGCTTTCTGCAGACCGACTTGACTGCTCTGGTCACTTCGCCGGCTGCCTTCGGATCCGTACCGAATGACATTCCTCCTCCGTGCACGTTCGGACAGCTTATATTGACTTCCAGCCAACCGACCTGTTCCTCTTTGTCGAGCAGAGAGCAGGTGTACACGTACTCATCGACGGAGAATCCGCTGACATTGGCCATCACGGGCTTATAGAATACTTTCTTCAGCTTCGGGAGCTCCTCCGAAATGACTTTCTCGACACCCGGGTTCTGCAGCCCTACGGAATTGATCATTCCCGAAGGTGTCTCCGCAATCCGAGGAGTAGGATTCCCGAAGCGTGGCTCCTTTGTGGTGCCCTTGAAGGAAAAGCTTCCCAGACAGTTGATGTCGTAGAGCTCGGCGAACTCATAGCCATAGCCGAAAGTGCCGGAAGCGGGGATGACGGGGTTGTCAAGCTCGATCCCGCAGAGTGTTACTTTTGTTCCCATGACCTTCTCCTTTCCTAATCAAAGATCACTTCGCTGCTGGTCAGTACCGGCCCGTCCTTGCAGACCCTCTTATAGCCGCTGTGTGTCTTCACGCTGCATCCCATGCATGCCCCGAAGCCGCAGCCCATGCGCTCTTCAAGGCTCAGCTGTCCTTCGGTCTTCGCGGTCTCGTGGACCGTTTTCATCAGCGACATCGAACCGCAGGTGTAATAATAAGTGTAGTATTCAGGGAATACATCGTTCACATGTCCCTTGATCCCGTAGCTCCCGTCGGAAGTCGTCACGGTAACTTCGCAGCCCAGTTCCCTAAACTCGTTTTCATAGAAGACATCCTGGATATTCTTAAACCCTAGGATCACTTGAGGCTTCTTGCCTTCCGAAACGAGCTTCTTGGCAAGGGCATAGATAGGCGGAGTCCCCACCCCGCCGCCGATTAACAGCGGAGCCTCCCCACTCGGGGCGGTGTCGAAACCATTGCCCAGGCCGATCAGGCAATCCAGCTGGCAGCCTGGCAGGAGCTCTGTCATCTTGTCCGTTCCCTTCCCGACCACCTTATAGATGATGGTCATACCCATGGTGTTCCAGTCGCACACTGCGAACGGCCGGCGCAGAATGAAACCTTCCAGCTTGATGTCGACGAACTGCCCCGGTTCTTTGACTGCACTGCACGGGCCCATGAGGGTCATCTGCCAGACAGACCTTGCTATGGGTCTGTTATCCATTACATTAAGAGTTACCTGTTCCATATTCCTCCTTGTCCGGATCCCGGAATCTATGCGTCGATGGTGGAGATCGTGATCGTTGTCTCCTCCAGTACGTCGAGAAGCACCTTTACTGTATCCAGAGATGTCAGCACGGTGGCGTTATTTTCAGTAGCCAGCTGGCGGATCTGGTGCCCGTCATGGGTCTGATCATCTGCAGCTATGTCAGAAGTGCTTATTATATATGCGATGTAGCCCGCCCTTATCGCCTCAGGTATCTCGTCGCTGCCTTCGCTGATCTTCTTCAGCATATGCGTGCGTATGCCGTTCTCCTTCAGGAAAGCGGTAGTGCCCGCGGTAGCCTCGATGTTAAACCCCAGGTTGTAAAAGCGCCTGATCAGAGGCAGAGCTTCCTGCTTGTCCCTGTCAGCCACGGTCACAAAGACCGTGCCGTAATTCTGCATGTGCATGCCGGCAGCCTGCATGGCCTTGTACATGGCCCTGTTGAGCTTGTCATCGTAGCCGATAGCTTCACCCGTTGATTTCATTTCCGGCGAAAGGTAGGCGTCCAATCCCTTGATCTTATTGAAGGAGAACACCGGTGCCTTGACATAATAGCGTTTCTTTTCATCGGCGTACAGCTGGAAGATGCCCTGTTCCTTCAGACTCTTTCCGAGGATGACCTCAGTTGCTATGTCGGCCAGGGAATAGCCCGTTGATTTGCTCAGGAACGGGACTGTCCTAGAGGAGCGCGGGTTCACCTCTATGATGTAAACGTCGTTATCCGCGTCCACGATGAACTGGATGTTGAACAGCCCCACGATCCCTATGGCAAGCCCCAGCTTCTTGGTGTACTGGAGGATGATCCCCTTGACCTTGTCGGATATGGAGAAGGAAGGATAGACGCTGATCGAGTCCCCGGAATGGATGCCCGTACGTTCCACCAGTTCCATGATCCCGGGAACGAAGACGTCCACGCCATCGCAGACCGCGTCGACCTCGACCTCTCTGCCCATGATGTACTTATCCACAAGCACCGGCTTGTCCTCGTCGATCTCCACGGCACTCTTCAAATATCTTTTCAGCTGCTCCTCGTTGGCAACGATCTGCATCGCTCTCCCTCCAAGGACGAAGCTCGGACGTACCAGCACGGGATACCCGATTTCCGCGGCAGTCTTGATGCCGTCCTCTATTCTGGTCACCGCCCTTCCTTTTGGCCGGGGAATCCTGAGTTCTTCAAGCATCTTCTCGAAGATGTCCCTGTTCTCGGCTTTGTCTATCGCTGCCTCCCCAGTCCCGATGATCTTTACCCCTCTTTCGGCGAGCGGAGAAGCGAGGTTGATGGCAGTCTGCCCTCCGAGGGATGCGATAACGCCTTCCGGCTTCTCGAAATCGATGATCGCCATGACGTCCTCCGGGGTAAGAGGCTCGAAGTACAGCTTATCGGCGGTGGTGTAGTCGGTCGAGACGGTCTCAGGGTTGTTGTTTATGATGATCGCCTCGTACCCGCTCCTTTTTATCGTCTGCACGGCGTGTACGGTGGAGTAGTCGAATTCCACGCCCTGCCCGATCCGTATAGGCCCGGCGCCGAGCACCACGATCTTCTTTTTCTCTGTCAGGATGGACTGATTCTCTCCAGTATATGACGAATAGAGATAGGGTATGTATTTTCCGGTATGCAGCGTATCCACCATCCTGAACGCAGGTATGATGCCTTTTTTCTTCCTGAGTCCGTACAGATCGGTCTCCGGCATTTCCCACAGCTGTGATATGTATTCGTCGGAAAAGCCCATCACCTTTGCAGCCCTCAGGGTCTTGGTGTCATTCTTTTTCCCTTTGAGCCGGTTCTCCATGTCGACGATCTTCTTGAAGGACCTGATGAAGTGTTCGGTTATCATAGTGAAAGAATGCAGTTTTTTCACGCTGTATCCGCGGCGCAGCAGCTCACAGACCGCGAAAACGCCGTCTGAACGGAAGTCGGAAAGATATTCTTCTATCTCACCGTCCGTCATCCCGTCGAACTTTGCCATGTGCAGGTGGCATACGCCGGTCTCAAGAGCCCTGACGGATTTGAGGAAACATTCCTCAAGGCTCGCTCCGATACCCATTACCTCCCCTGTGGCTTTCATCTGGGTACCGAGGATGTTGGAAGCGTCTGTGAACTTATCGAACGGGAAACGCGGGAACTTCGCCACGTAATAATCCAGCGACGGCTCGATGGCAGCGGTGCCCCCTGCGACGGGTATCTCCTCCAAGTCCATGCCGATGGCTACCTTGGCAGTTACGCGCGCTATCGGATAACCACTGGCTTTGGAAGCCAGAGCCGATGAACGCGATACCCTCGGGTTGACTTCTATGAGGAAATATTCGGAAGTAGAAGGATTAAGCGCAAACTGGACGTTGCAGCCGCCCGCTATCTTGAGTTCCCTGATTATCTTTATGGCTGAATCGTTGAGCATCTTAAGGTCGTGCTCGTTGAGAGAAAGGATCGGCGCGACGACGATGGAATCCCCGGTATGTACGCCTACAGGGTCCACGTTCTCCATACCGCACACTGTGATGGCATGGTCGGAATTGTCGCGCATAACCTCGAACTCGATCTCCTTATAGCCCTTGACGCTTTTTTCTACCAGCACCTGATGCACCGGAGAGACCTTCAGGGCGTTTGAACCGATCTCCACAAGTTCCTCTTCACATTCGGCGAAACCGCCTCCGGTCCCTCCTAGAGTAAAGGCAGGGCGCAGCACTACGGGGTAGCCGATGTCCTGCGCGGCTTTTTTGGCCTGCTCGATATCATATGCGATCTCGGAAGGGATGACCGGTTCCCCGATGGATATGCACATCTCCTTGAAAAGTTCCCTGTCCTCGGCGCGCTCGATGGAATCTACCGGAGTTCCCAGCAGCTCCACGTCGCATTCCTTGAGCACTCCCTTACGATAGAGCTGCATGGCGAGGTTCAGACCGGTCTGACCTCCGATTCCGGGGACAATCGCGTCAGGTCTTTCATAACGGAGTATCTTTGCAATGTATTCCAACGTAAGCGGTTCCATGTATACTTTGTCCGCGATCTGGGTATCCGTCATGATGGTCGCGGGATTGGAGTTGCAGAGGATTACTTCACAGCCCTCCTCTTTGAGCGCCAGGCATGCCTGGGTGCCCGCATAGTCGAACTCCGCCGCCTGTCCTATAACTATTGGGCCGGATCCGATAATGAGAATCTTTTTAAGATCTTTCCTTTTTGCCATATCTGCCTCTATATTTCTGTTTTCTTGCCTTACAGGCATTATTTCAAATATCTGTAAACTTCATTGCCGCCGCAGGATGTCATAAGGCACCGTCCATAGACCTTCCTACCTGAAAACGGCGTTGACTTCCCCATTGAGATAAACTCTCCCGGATCTATCGAGTATTCGTCAGCCAGGTCCCATAGGCACCAGTCGCCTCTGTTCAATGGTATACCGAAACGGCTCCTGGGATTCACGATGAGAAGCTCCATGAGTCTATCGAGACTTATTATGCCTGTCTTCACCAGTCCTGTATAGCACAGGGGGAAAGCAATTTCAATCCCCGAGACGCCGAAGGCGCTGTCCCTCAGACCCCCGGCCTTTTCCCGTGCGGTGTGCGGGGCATGATCGGTGGCAATGATGTCTATGGTGCCGTCCCGAATTCCTTCTATCAGCGCCTCGCGGTCCTTTTTTGTCCTGAGAGGAGGGTTCATTTTCCACGCGCCGTCCTCCTGCAGGTCATCCTCTGTAAGGAGAAGATAGTGAGGCGCCGTCTCGGCGGTCACGTCAATGCCTTGCTTCTTGGCCTGCCTGATCATCTGAACGCTCTCCTTAGTGGACATATGGCATAAGTGCAGCGCGCAGCCGGTCTTATCGCTAAGTTCTATGTTCCGCTCGACCTCTTTCCACTCACTCTCGCTGCTGATGCCTTTGTGTCCGTGGGCGGCGGAATAGGCTCCTTGATTAATATATCCTCCGTTGAGCAGCGCGTTCACTTCACAGTGGGAGGCTATCAGCGTGCCCAGTGCCGCCGCTTTTTCCATTGCCTTCATCATGACGTCTCCGTCTTGTACACCGTGCCCGTCATCGGAAAAGGCGACAGCAAGGTGCCGCAGGCCATACATGTCGGAAAGCTCCCTGCCTGCCTCTCCTACTGTAATCGAACCATAAGGATATACATTTATTGCCGCATCTCTGTCTATGATGAACTTTTCGATACTTATACTTTCCTCTGAATCGGGCACCGGGTCCAGATTCGGCATGGTACAGACAGCGGTATAGCCGCCGCGGGCCGCAGCCCTGCTGCCCGAGTATATCGTTTCCTTATATGAAAAACCCGGCTCGCGGAAGTGCACATGCACATCGCAAAAACCGGGGAACAAAACAAAGTCGGTATCATCTTCAGATGGAAATGCCCGGGAAAGTGACTCGGTATCTATATTGTCCGTAAAACTTCCGTACGCTTTGGGAGCTAGTATTCTGACGCTGCCGCTCATCTGCCATCCTTTCTTAAAGAAGAACCTGCCGGCATCCCGGCAGGGCATAAGAGCAAAAGCCTGTACTCTGAGGCCGAAACAATGCTTTTCGCCTTAACCTTGCCGTTCTCTCCGGAACGTCTTAAAGATCAAAGGTATCTATTATTTTTACCATATGGGCGGGATGTAGTCAATCCGAATATGACAATTTGCCATGTGTTATGTGTACGCAGCATGAAAAGAACCGGCTCTCAGCACCACGGGGTTTCAGGCAAACAGGAAACGGCGGGCTGTTCTGTCCTATAAACGCGACGTTTCCCGTATATTGAACAGAACCTTTTGAGCCAGCAGTCCTGCAGCCTCCGGGCAGATAAAGCCTGCTTTTTTGCCGCCGCGATCCGATACGATCGAATGCTTGGCTCCAGATACCATATACGCAATGGTGTCGATATTGCCTCACTGTCCGGCATACGGTAGGATAAAAGTATTATCGGAGACTGCGCGAATGACATAGTGATCTTCGGTAATGCGAATATATTTGTTTTATCGGGATATCCCGGGAAAGGAAAGAGTGTATTTATTAGAGGTTGGGAATTCAGAGGCACGCATCAGCCCCTGACAATTGTCGAAAAGCCGGATCCGAAAGCAAAACCTGGCTATGTCGTTCTGAAGACACTGGCCGGCGGTCTGTGCCACTCAGACGTTTCCGCGCTGGACATCGAGTCCTGGATGGCAAGCTTCAACGTCCCCGTAATCATGGGACACGAGATCTGCGGCGAGATCGTTGAAATCGGCGAAGGCATTGAAAAGCTGCGCAACGGAGAAGTCAGCGGACGTTTGGTCTGCCTTTATGACTGATCCCCGCTAATGCTCAGGGAAAAAAGACTAAATATGAATCCTGCCCCGTCATGTCTGACGAGGCGCTTTTTTTCCCGAAGAATCATACGATCCCGTACTGATAGAACGATATAAGTCCATTCATTGAACCTCAGCATGGAGCTGGGACAGAATACGCATAGATCATCAAAAGATCCTGTGTCCCGGATCAGATAGGTCCCAGGTGGTCTTTATCCGGACAAGGAATAATATATGTATAAAACAGTTGACAACAGTTTAATGCTGTTATATACTGTTTGCATATTAATTGGACGAATGAGACAATGAATATCATCATCAACACTTCCTCTATGACACCTATTTACGAGCAGATCGTGGAGATAATCAAAAAAAGTATAGTCTCGGCAGAACTGCTACCCGGAGAAGGGCTGCCATCTGTAAGAGCACTGTCGGGGGAGCTTAAGATCAGCGCACTGACGGTAAAGAAAGCCTATGACAAGCTGGAGGAGGAGGGTTTCACGGAAACTGTACACGGCAAAGGCACCTACGTAAGGACCGCAGACCCGGCTCTGATCCGCGAGCAGCAGCTCAGAGAACTCGAGGAAGATATCGCCGCCACAGTTGAAAAGGCACGGCGCTACGGAATCACTGAGGAAGAATTGAGGGAGATATTCGACATAGTCACAGAGGTATGAAAATGCTAAAGATAGATAATCTGACAAAGGATTACGGTGATTTTTCGCTGAACGTCTCGATGGAAGTCAGAGAAGGCCGTGTCACAGGCCTTATTGGCCCGAACGGCGCCGGAAAATCGACGACGTTCAAAGCTGTCCTCGGGCTTATACGGTCCAATGGCGGTCAGATCAGTATTTTCGGGGAGAAACTCGGCGTGAGTGTACCTTCCTCGATTAAGCAAAGGATAGGAGCGGCCTTGGCGGATTCGGGTTTTTCCGGATACATAACCGTCAGAGATGCAACAGCGATCCAGCGCGCCATGTTCGACAGCTTCGACTCAGAGTTTTTCCTGGAAAAATGCGGCGAATTCAAACTTCCACTTGATAAGCCGATAAAAGAGTTTTCGACCGGGATGAAGGCACGCCTAAGAGTGCTTACAGCCCTGTCCCACGACGCAGATCTGCTTATACTCGACGAGCCGACTGCAGGACTGGATGCAGTTGCAAGGGACGAAGTGTTAGGGTTGCTGCGAGGATACATGAGCGCGAAGGAGGACCACGCGATCCTAATCTCTTCCCACATCTCCTCTGATCTGGAGAGCATATGCGACGATTTCTACCTGATAAACAGCGGAAGGATCGTCCTGCATGAAGATACGGACGTTCTCCTCTCCGATTATGCGTTGCTCAAATTAAGCGCATCGGATTACGAGGCTCTTGACAAGACTTATATACTGAATGTCAAAAAAGAAAACTACGGGTGGCTGTGTCTGACCTCGCAGAAGAAGTATTACATGGAAAACTATCCCGACATAGTCATCGAGAACGGCACTATCGACGACCTTATACTGATGAGCGCGAGAGGAGAATCGTTGTAAATGAAAGGCTTATTCGTAAAAGACCTGCTTATACTGAAAAATCAGAAGAGGAATTTCCTGATTCTTCCCGCAATAATCATAATGTATTCTTTTATGGGCATGGGCGGTGTCATCATGGAATTTATGGGGCTCATCATGCTGATGTATGCGAATGGCACCATCGCCTACGACGAATTCGACAACGGGGCGGCATTCCTGTTTACGATGCCATTCACCAGAAAGCAGTACGTGCTGGAAAAGTATCTCTTCACGATTGCCGCGGGAATCACCGGCATTATCGCAGGAGTCATAGCCGTCCTCATAAGCGGTATTTTCACGGTAAAGATACCCTTTGACGAGATTGCAGTCAACTCTGCAGCAGCTGTCCTCCTCTGTGCTATGACCAATTCTGTGATGCTGCCCGTAACGCTAAAGTACGGATCTGAGAAGAGCAGGACGGTGATGATGGTAGTATTCGGCGGGCTGACGGCGGCAGGTGTCCTCATCCTGAAGATGTTTCCGGAAATTGCAGAAGGGTCAATCACTGAGTTTCCAGATACTCTGAACCTTCCTTTGCTCATCATAGCCTGTGCAGCTCCTTCCGCAGTCATGCTTTGCATATCCTGCGCGGTCTCAGCCGGAATCATGGAAAAGAAGGAATTCTAGCCTCGTTCTCAGAGAAACGCCGGAAAAGCCTTGCTCCTTTCTTATTAACTGCGATGATAGTATGTGGTAATATATTACTGGTTACGACAGAAAGGAATAGCGATGGCATATTGGCTTGTGGACTACGAAAATGTAAAGGTCTCCGGACTGGACGGGCTGACCTCCCTCACAGATAAAGATACAGTCTGCATATTCTACAGCGAGAACTCCGACAGCATGACCTTCGGCCTGCATAAACGGCTGATGATGTCGAGAGCGGAGGTGCAGTACCAGAAGGTGGAGGTGGGCACGAAGAACGCCCTGGACTTCCAGCTCTCTACATACCTCGGCTGGCTGATAAAGGGGAACGGCAACGGATCGGATAACTACTACGTCGTCACAAAGGACCAGGGGTTCTCCGTACTAAGCAAGTACTGGGCGAGATATAACGTGAACGTACAGATCGTGATCAACTGCAGCGGTACAAACAGACAGGATGAGCACACAACCCTAAGACAGAAGGCAGAACAGGTCCTGCACAATGCGGAGGATGTAGACATAGTGGTCAGGCTCATAGAGAACTATAAAACGAAGCAAGGCATCAACAATGCCCTCGTAAAGCATTATAAGGACGGCAGAAGGGTCAAGGAAATATATACGGCTATCAAGCCGCTGATCGCCGACAAAAAGGGCAGGGACTGACATACCGCAACATACAGGGTTGTAAGGACTATATTGAATTCTCTTTCAAAAACAGAATATCAAATCACACACGGCGGTTTCCGAGTCCCGGGATTGCCGTGTTATTCGGCATTTTTTCGTAAAATGTCGAATATTTACCCATCATTCGTTGACCGTAGGCTGTTTTTCTAATACAATATTTAATGATAGATTAATGCATTAATACATGGAAAAGGAAAGGGTATTTGTATGAATTCAAATCTTAAAGACAAAGTAGTTCTGGTCACCGGCGCTACCGGCGGAATCGGAAAAGAAGTCGCGGAAGCGTTCCTGGCAGAAGGAGCGAAAGTCGCAATGACATCCCGCACACAGGCTAAGCTTGACGCTCTCGTAGCTGAGCTCGGAGCCCCCGCGGATCATGTCGCCACATTCATCGTGGACGTAAGCAAGGAAGAAGAAGTCAAGGCAGCTATCGAAGGCGCCATCGCCAAGTGGGGTTCACTGGATGTTCTCGTCAACAACTCCGGTGACAACGGCAATTACAAGCCCATCGTAGATCTTACAAAGGAAGACTTCCTGAAGGTCTATGATGTTAACGTCTTCGGCCTCGTATACAGCATGAAATATGCCATTCCTCAGATGAGGAAGCAGGGCAAAGGCGCAGTCGTCAACATCACCAGCGAAGGCGAATTCGTAGGCGCCGCAGGAATGGCTCCCTACTGCTCCTCCAAGCACGCCGCAGGCGGACTTTCCAAGTGCGTCGCTCTGGAAGTAGCCAAGGAGAACATCCGCGTCAACACCATCTGCCCGGGCGCTGTCGACACCCCGATGATGCGTCGTATCGAAGAGCAGTGGCTCGGCAAGGGCTACACCCGCGAGCAGGCTCTGGCCACTTTCGCCGCCCAGTATCCTGACGGCAAGTACGCAGATCCCAAGGAAGTCGCCACAGCCACCGTGTTCCTGGCATCCGATTTGGCCGGCCACATCAACGGAGCTTCCATCCGCATCGATGGCGGCAAGGTCGCTATGGGCTGATCCGTCAGAATACAGCACATTATAGAATATCTTTCACCCCGGCCTCAGGCCGGGGTTTTATTTATACCATTCCAGTTAGTGCTTCCATGTGCGTTTTTCCTTAAATTATCATAGAAATTCTATTTTTTTTCTTTTCCCTATTGTAATATTATGCAATGATACTTATAATTATGCGAAACACACGTTTTAACGTTGAGGAGGAAACCGAAATGAAGCAGAAGATCGTTTTAGCATATTCAGGAGGGCTGGACACCAGCACCATCGTTCCCTGGCTGAAGGAGAATTACGACTGCGAGGTGCATTGCGTCTGCGTGGACGTGGGGCAGGTCGCTCCGGGAGAGGCAGAACAGATCATCGAGCGCGCCAAGAAGATCGGCGCTGATTCAGTTGTCGTGGCCGACGCAGTTGATGAGCTGGTCGAGGATTTTATCTGGCCCATGCTCAAGAGCGGCGCCATATACGAAGATAAATACCTGTTGGGCACTTCCATCGCACGTCCGCTCATCGCTGAAAAGCTGGTGGACCGCGCCAAGGAGATCGGTGCAGACTACATCGCTCACGGCGCCACGGGCAAGGGCAATGATCAGGTACGTTTCGAACTGGCGATAATGGCCCTGGCCCCCGAGATAAAAGTAATCGCCCCCTGGAGGATCTGGGACATCACTTCCCGCGAGGACGCATATGCCTTCTGCCAGAAGCACGGGATCACACTCAATGTCTCGCTGGATGAAAGCTACTCCATGGATGAGAATATCTGGCATCTTTCCCATGAAGGACTCGACCTCGAAGATCCTGTCAATGTCCCCAAATACGACAAAATACTCACTCTCAGCCAGGATCCCATGAAGGCTCCTGACGAAGCAGTGTGCATTACGATAGAATTCGAAAAAGGCGTTCCCGTGGGAGTGAATGGCGAAAAGATGAAAGCCGCAGAAATAGTCAGGAAGCTCAACAAGCTCGGTGGAGAAAACGGCATCGGCATTGAGGACATGGTGGAGAACCGCGTCGTCGGCATGAAATCCCGCGGCATCTACGAGACCCCGGGAGGCACTCTGCTCTTCAAGGCTCATAAACAGCTTGAGGAGATGTGTCTGGACAGGGAGACGGCTTCCTTCAAGAGGACAGTAGCCCTTAAATACGCAGACCTGGTTTATGAGGGCAAGTGGTTCGGAGCTCTCAGGGAAGCGCTGGACAAATTCATCGACGAAACACAGAAACACGTCACGGGCAAGGTCGGCCTTAAGCTCTACAAAGGCAACATAATCCCCAACGGCACATTCCCCGAATACTCCCTCTACGATAAGAATATCGCCTCCTTCGCCATGGGCGACATGTTCCATCCTGCAGACGCCGAAGGATTCATAAGGCTCTATGGACTCCCTCTCAAGATCAAAGCCCTGGCAGAAAAGAATTATGAAAACAAATAGCGGAAAGATGTGGGCGGGGCGCTTCAGCGGCGAGAACGAAAAGCTGACGGATATATTCGACTTCTCCATCGGTTTTGACAAACGCCTGGCTCCGTATGATATAGAAGGGTCTGTAGCTCATGTAAAGATGCTCTGCAAGCAGGGCTTCATTTCCGCAGAGGACACTGAAAGGATCGTTTCTGCCCTGACACAGCTCAGGGATGAACTCGCTTCCGACGACAGCATGCTGACGGATGGCGATTATGAAGACATCCACATGGCTGTCGAAGCCATCATCACGGATCGGATAGGCGAACCCGGACAGCGCATCCACACAGGGAGAAGCCGCAACGATCAGGTGGCTCTGGATATGAGGATGTTCGTTATAGACCAGTGCGGGATCCTTGAAAACAAGCTAAAAACACTCATCAGCGTGCTTCTTGACAAAGCGGAAGACAATGCAGATGCGGTGATGCCTGGCTTTACTCATGTGCAGAAGGCTCAGGCTGTCACCTATGGGCATTACCTTAACGCCTACTCTGAGATGTTCTTCCGCGATATCTCCCGCCTTCAGGACGTAGCAATGCGGACTGACGAGATGCCGCTCGGAGCCGGTGCGCTGGCTGCCAGTACGCTGGAGCTTGATAATGATTATGTTGCGGAGCTGCTCGGCTTCAAGACAGTATCGAAAAACAGCCTGGACGCGGTCTCCGACAGGGATTACTGCATCGAGTTCCTTTCGACGCTGAGCATGGTGATGATGCACCTGAGCCGTTTCTGTGAAGAGATAGTATGGTGGGCAAGCGAGGAGTTCGCCTATATAAAAGTATCGGACGGCTACTCCACAGGATCCTCCATGATGCCCCAGAAACGGAACCCGGACGTTGCCGAGCTGATAAGAGGAAAAACGGGACGCGTTTACGGAGATCTCATGGCGATGCTTACCGTCATGAAGGGCATCCCTATAGCCTATGACAAAGATATGCAGGAGGACAAGGAAGCCGTCTTCGACGCGGTGGACACCGCGGACATATGTCTGACGATATTTACCGGCATGGTCAAGGACATTTCGGTAAATAAAGAAAAAATGAAGAGAGCCGTAGAGGAAAGCTTCATGGATTCCACTGATGCGGCGGAATACCTTGTCAGGAAGGGCTGCCCGTTCAGGCATGCTCATTTCATCATCGGTGGACTCGTCGGTCTTGCCGAAAAGCAAGGCATATGGCTCAGGGATCTATCCGAAGACGACCTCAAAGCCGCCTGCGGGGAATACTACGATCCCGGTATCAGGAAGGCCTTCAATGCGGCTGGCAACCTTAAAAACAAGCCTTCCGCCCTCTCACCCGCACCGGAAAAGGTCATTGCCTATGTGAAAGCCGCAAAGGAAAAGCTCGCAGGCTTGTAATGAAAAGACCTGCATAACTGTACTTACGCCACGCTACGTTTATAAGTAGCGTGGCGTTTTATTTTCACCTATTCACCCCCAATTCTATACAGCATGGCACAGTAAAACACACTATATTAATTATATTGCTGTTTCCATTCTCATATTCTAACTGTGCGAATCACCTACAATACTCAGATAATATCTGGGCCCATAACTGTTGTGATACCGATGGATATCCTTTGGACTTAAAGTACGACATGACTTCATAAGCATTTATATTTTAATTATCCACGAAAAAAGGTGCAGCCTTTTCCCGACTGCACCGAACCATTCTAATTATCTTTTACAGCCGACCTACAGGGTGGCTTTCGTTTCTGCTTACAGATTCATCAGCTCGTCATAATCAATTTTGTCGAAGTCGTCCGTGACGTATTTATACGGCAGTACCTTGTTTGTATAGGTATCCATATAGAGGATATTGTTATTCTCCATCTCGGTATAATCCACTTCAAAGGTATGCGAATATGCCTTTCTTCCTGACCATTCTTCTGTATCCGGGATTTCCGGGAAATCTACCGTGAACGTGAACTTGCCGATCTGTATCTGTGCCTTATAATCGGTGACGACGCCTCCTTCGGAGTATTCGCTGAAAAACTGCCCCATCGTGAAGCGGTAATCACCATCGAGATAGGAAAAGACGATGAAGTTGAGCTGGCCATCGTTGTTGTTCACCCATATCCCGTCCAGTATGCCCCACATCCATGAGAGATTCCCGTAGAATAGCTTTTCGTTCACCTCGTCAAGATCCTCGCCAATATAGGTAAATTCCTGTACGTCGTCATCTCCTGCAAAGTTCTTGATCTTCGCGGTCTTCTCCCCGGGGTTGTGCTGCAGGGTGATCTCTTCTGTGAAGGCTGCATAACCGCTGTTTTCTTCAGAAGGTTCTACTGCAGGGAAATCGATGGTGAGCGTGTAGACTCCCTCATTGTCCACTGTAGCAGCCTTGCCCTCACCTCCTACTATGAATCCGGAAAGCAGGATGCCTGTATTATAGAACCTGGCCTGTCCCATAGTCCTGAACCATACGAAATACTTTACGCCGGCGGTGTCTGTGTAGACCCAAACACCGTCCATCTCGTTCCAGAGCTCATCTATGTCGACTTTTTTAGCCGCCGGAGGCGTGCACGCAGTGAAGCATATCAGCATGAATGCCGCAAGAATGGCGGATAATAACCTTTTCTTCATTGTTTTTCTCCTCTGTCGTTTCATCGAGCGGCATTGCCGCGGTTAAATTGTACCATATATTTCATCATTCAGCCATAGAATTATACTTGGGAGGCGGCATATATCTGTTTCGCCGGGCATTCAGCAGAACAAATCCGTTTTGCAGATCCTGGAAGGCTTTGCAGTTTAGATACCTCCTTACAAAACCTTCCCTTGTCTTTTCCCTCTCATCTGTTATAATCGCCTTGTGCTTAAAACGTTGGAAAAGCTCGCGCTCTTCGACGGGCTCATGCCTTCAAAAGACAGCGGGCTGCTTATCAGCGGCGCTGAGAAAAACGCCCGATTAATATACGCGCTCTACCTTGCCGGCAAGATGGACGGTAGGGTCCTGTTTGTGTGCTCCGATGAATACGACTCCAGGAAGTATTATGACGAGCTGGTCAAGACAAGCCCTCCTGCAAGGGTTCTGCGCTATCCCGCCGAGCCTTTTTATTTCACCTATCCTGACAGCTATTCGCGCGAGGTATCGAATCTGCGTCTCAAGGCTCTCTTTTCAGCGGATCAGGGCGGCCCTGCGATCATATTCACCTCAGCCCAGGCCCTGACTGAGACGTTCCCGAAACTTGACCCATTGGATTATTCCGTTCGCAGGGTCGGAGATAAAATCGAAATGACAAAGCTCACGGATACACTTGTATCCCTGGGCTATACCCGTTCTCCCCGCACAGAAGCTCCGGGCCAGTTCAGTGTCAGAGGAGGGATACTGGACTTCTTCGGCAGTAACAGCGAACACCCCGTGCGCGTGGAATTCTACGGCGATGAGATCGATTCGATACGTAGCTTTTCAGAAGAGACTATGCTCTCGATCGAGAACATAGAGTCCTTCCGCATCCTACCTTTCACGCAGTACGTGATCCCGCCTGTCAGGTTCACTGAAGGCATCGCGAAAATGAGGAGCGAGAGGGATAATGCGCTCAATGCCATAAAGGATACCGATCTGAGGGAAAAAGCTCTCTCAGAGAGCGAGGCTCTAATCTCCAAAGCAGAGCTTTATCCCACCGATTCAGCCCGTATCGTCTACCCCTACTGCGACGTTGAACGCACGACCATCATGGATGAGATAGGGGCTTCAGCGGTCATATTCGACGAGTACTCCTCGGTAAGGTTCGGCATCAGGCGTGCGAACAAGCTCATCGCCGACGACTGGAGCATCCTGGCGGGAGAAGCTCTTGCATATCCGACTCAGATGAGCTTCTTCGAGGATTTTGATTCCGTGCTGAGGCGCGCCGCCTCAAAAGGCGCTGTGATATTCTCGGCGGTGGAGAAGCCGCCTGTGAGCCTGTATTCCAGAGAAGTATATCTTGGCGGAGCAGACATTCTGGATTACAAGGGAGCTTCCCGCCTCATGAACGCCGCGCTGGATTCCTTCCGCTCATCGGGATATCGGACAGTCATTGCTTATAATGGCGAAGATCAGAAAAAGAATCTGGAAGCCCTGATGAACGGCTACGAATACAAATATTCTTTTACTCTCACTCCCGGAGAGATCGCCTTCAGCGAGATGTTTCTGCCCGGAGGTGCCGATTTCGCTGCTTTTAAAGTGGCGCTCATCCCGTACCACTATCTGATACCCAGGAGCGCTCCGACTAGGAAGCGCCGTGAGATATCAGATGAATTCTTCGCGGATATCCATCCCGGTGATTATGTCGTACATGAGTCTCACGGCATCGGACGCTACGAGGGGATCGTCCGTCTGGACGCCGACGGTGTATCAAGGGATTACATAAAGATCGGATATGCAAAGGAGGACGTATTATATGTGCCTCCCGAGCAGATGGACCTCATACAGAAATATGTGGGGGCCGGTGAAGCCCCTCCGAGGATCAATAGGTTGGGCGGCGGTGACTGGGAAGCTGCCAAAAGCAAGGTCAGGAGGGTCGTCAAGAAGCTGGCTGACGAATACATCGCCATGTATGCACAGCGTCAGAACATGAAAGGCTACGCCTTCTCCCCGGATACGCCTTTCGCTGCGGAGTTCGAGGACAGTTTTGAATACGAACCCACAGAGGATCAGCTCAAGTGCACCGAGGAAATCAAAGCCGATATGGAGAAGGACTCCCCGATGGACCGCCTTCTCATGGGGGATGTGGGCTACGGAAAGACTGAAGTGGCAATGCGGGCCGCCTTCAAAGCCGTGATGGAACCCAAGCAGGTAGCCGTGCTTGTCCCTACCACTATCCTCGCGCTGCAGCATTACAACACTTTTACCGAGCGCTTCAGAAACTATCCGGTCAAGATAGAGCTCATGTGCCGTTTCAAAACTGCGGCAGAGATAAAGAAAACGAAGGAGAACCTGAGCCGCGGGATCACCGACATCGTCATAGGCACCCACAGTCTTTTGGCAAAGGACGTAAGCTTCCGCGACCTGGGACTGCTCATAATAGATGAGGAGCAACGCTTCGGCGTTGCCCACAAAGACAAACTAAAGCTGCTCAAAAACGAGGTGGATACTCTCACGATGACTGCGACCCCCATCCCGAGGACTCTTCATATGTCGCTGTCGGGGATCAGGGATATGAGCGTCATCGAGACGCCCCCGGGCCAGAGGCTTGAGACGCAGACCTACGTCATGCCGTCCGACGATGCTGTTATCACCGCGGCAATAAGCAACGAACTCGCCAGAGGAGGGCAGGTCTTCTACCTGTACAACCGGGTCGATACCATAGCCGAAAGGAGCTACAAGATACGCTCACTGGTGCCTGAAGCCCGGGTAGCCTATGCACACGGACAGATGCCCGAAAGGCAGTTGGAGAACATCATTCTGGACTTCCTGGCACACAAATTCGACGTTCTCGTATGCACGACCATAATCGAGAACGGAGTGGATATCGTCAACGCCAATACCATCATAATAGAAGACGCCGACCGTCTCGGCCTGGCTCAGCTCTATCAGCTGAGGGGAAGGGTGGGCAGAGGGGACGTACGCGCCTACGCATATATCCTTTACAATGCATCAAAGGAGCTTCCGGAAGAGTCTGCGAAGAGACTGAAAGCCATCAGGGAATTCACCGAGTTCGGCAGCGGATTCAAGATCGCTATGAGGGACATGCAGATAAGAGGAGCCGGCAATATCCTGGGGGCCGAGCAAAGCGGGCATTTCGCCAACGTGGGCTATGAGATGTACTGCCGCCTCCTGGGACAGGCGGTCTCCGAAGGTCTGGGCAAAAGTATCTCTTCAGAAAGAAAGACCTGCGAGATCGATATCCGCACGGATGCCTATATTCCTCCCGAATACATTTCCTCGGAGGAGGACAGGATACTGGCCTACAAAAAAATCGCCGCCATAGAAAGTGAGGAAGACAAGCATAAGACGGAGTTCGAGCTGACCGATGTCTATTCCGACCTGCCGGCTTCGGTGATCAACCTGTTGGATGTAGCGCTGACGAAAGCCTACGCCATGAAGGCGGGAATCACCAGGATACGCCAGAGTGAGAATACGCTCGTTATGGAATTCTCTTCTGGAACGTTCTTCGACGGCCAGTTCGTAAATGATCTGGCCAAGAGATATGCAATAAAAATGAGGAATACCGCATCGGGCACATCCATGGTGCTGACTATCCCCAAAAGCCTCACCCCGCTTGATGCGGCAAGGGATTTTGTGGCCAATTTTGTTGTGTAGCAGACACGATTAGTCTATAATAATCAGAAGAATCATATACTCAAAGAGGGAAAAATGAAAAAGCTCTTATGTCTTTTTTTGTGTATCGCGTTCATATTAAGCGCCTCCGGCTGTGCTTTCCTCCAGCTCAATGAAGCCAAGGACGCCGATAGCGTCGTCGCGACAATAGACGACAGAGAATACACCAAAGCCGATTTCATCAAATATTATAAGGTTGCAGAGATCGTCTACGACATGAACGGCTACAGTCTGCCTGAAAGCGAGGAAGATGAGAAGGCTTTCAAGGAGACGGCTTTCGAGGATTTCGTCCGCATGTGCGCGCTGGTGGCTTATGTCGAGGCAAACGACATTCCCGTGGAAGAGGAGGAAGTTCCCGAAGAGTCCACAGAGACTGATGGGGATACACCGGATGAAAATACAACTGAGCCGACTGAGGAAAAGAAGACTCCGACAGAGCAGCTCGTCGAGACCCTTAAGGAACAATATCCCGAGGAAGCCGATTACAACAAGTACCTCAGCGGTATAGGTTTTAAGGACGAGGCGGCGTTCATTGAAGCCAGCGATTATTATATGGACCTGACAACAAAATCCAATGCCTTCTACAACAGAAGCGTGGATCATTCCATCCTCTTCGGGGAGGAAGCCTTCAAGGTAGGCGACGAAAAGGTGAGTGATCAGGAGTTCTATTTCTACGCCGTAATGCTCTTCATCCAGCTCTATCTGAACTACCAGACCTTCCCGACAACCGACGACGAACAGCTGCCCTATTATGACAGCATCAAGACGGATTACCTTGCCAAATACCATGCCGTAGCACAGTACGCAAGTCAGAAGGGCATCACGGTCACCGATGAAGATATCGACGCCCAGACCTACATATTCGATTACTATACCGCGTATTTTGGTGAAGACACACTCGATACCCTTTACAGTCAGTATTTCCTCTCTGACGAAGACGTAGCCGAAGCGAAAGCAAGCGTTGGCAAAGCCATGGCCTTGTCACAGGCATATTCGGATTACCTGCTGGATAACTGGCAGCCAACGACCAACGAGGTATCCGCCTATTATGCCACTAACCCGAATAATTTCGGACCCTTCGTTAGTGCCAGATACATCAGTTTCGATGATCTGAACACCACAGCGGAGTTCTGGGAGGAGATACATTACGACAAGAGCAGATTCGATATACTTTACAAAAACGCCGAGAACGGCGATGTTCCCGGGGCAAAAACAGGCGAAATAATAGAACAGACAAAATCCCAGATCTCGGACGGCACTCTGGGCGAGACCCTTTTCAATATGAATGAGGGTGATATGACCGGCGGTGTCCCCGGAACGGAAGGCAACTACATCGTATATGTGGACAGCATGAAGGATTCTTACGATCTGGACGACGCCGACGATTACGAGAAAATCGTGGAGATATATAAAGAAAATAACAGCTCCAACTACATCTCAGCTCAAACGAAAGCAGTAGCTGAAGGATTTGCCGTCACTGACGGAGACTATAAACAGACCCCTTCCATGAGGCTGAATGAATGGATCGAGAAGACCTTTAAGATCAAACGGTGGGAAAAACGTGCCCTCAGGTGATCCGCAAACAGCAGTTATTGGCAGATTTATCTTTTTCCGCCATTAGTTATGCTATAATCAGACATTAATTACGAAAAACAGCATTAATTCAATTTTAAAAGGAAAGAGGTTTTATTATGGACAATAAGTTCCAGAAAAAGTACGGCCTGTTCACGGCGATCTGCATGGTCATAGGCACGGTCATCGGGAGCGGTATTTTTTTCAAGGCAGTCAAGGTATTCTCTTTCACCGGCGGCAATATGGGAAGGAGCCTGCTCGTTGTCGGAAGCGTGGGATTGGTCATGATCATCTGCTCCATAGTCTTCGCAACGCTGGGCAGCAAATATGAAAAGGTCAACGGCCTTGTGGACTACGCGGAAGTAGCGCTGGGACCTGTTTTCGGATATTACGTAGGCTGGTTCCTGACACTCATCTATTATCCGGTGCTCTGCTCCACCCTGGCGTGGGTCGCCGCGCAGTACGCGTGCACGCTTTTCGGTTTTGAAACTTTCGGAGATATCCATGTAGCCATCGCGGGGCTGTTCCTCATGATGGGCTTCGTCATCTCCGGCCTTTCACCGAAAATGGCAGGCAAGCTTCAGATATCCACTACGGTCATCAAGCTCATCCCGCTTTCGCTGATGGCTGTCGTCGGCACCGTCGCAGGACTTATAAACGGAATGACCATTGACGCATTCACAACCACCGTCGCAGAAGTCACCTCCGCCGGAGGCGGCGTGTTTGCCGGAGTTACTGCCTTTGCTTTCGCATACGAAGGCTGGATCATAGCCACATCAATCAACTCCGAACTGCAGGATGCCAAGAAGAACCTTCCCAAGGCCCTGATCCTTGGAGCTCTCTTCTGCGTAGGCATCTACATGCTTTATTTCGTCGGCCTTTCCGGAGCGCTTTCCACAAGCGAGATACTGGAAGCGGGCGATGCTCTTCCGAAGATCGCATTCTCTAAGCTGTTCGGCAATGTAGCCGGAACACTGGTATATGTATTCATCGTCATTTCCTGCCTGGGAACGATGAACGGCCTGATCATGGGCTGCTGCCGCGGAATGTTTTCTCTGGCAGCCCGCGGCATGGGTCCACGTCCTGATGTATACGGTGAAGTAAGCAAGAAATCAGATATGGCGGCCAACTCTTCCTTCATAGGTATGGCATTCGCCGCATTCTGGCTCTTCTACTGGCACTTCTGCTTCTGGGACGGCCAGATCATGAAGACCACGAATGTTCCCGCGTGGTTCAACTGGGAACCCGATGAGATCGTCATTATCGCTCTTTATGCCTTCTATATCCCGATGTTCATTTCCGTCATGGTAAAGGAAAAGGACCTGAAGCCATTCCAGAGGTTCGTAATGCCAAGCCTTGCCATCCTCTCCTGCCTGTTCATGATCTACTGCACGATCGTCTCCTACGGCGTACAGTGCTGGTACTTCCTGATCTTCCTGGCAGTCGTTATGCTCATCGGTGCGGTCTACCGCATTCCCCCGAAGGAGAAGACACCGATAGTACATAAGAAAAAATAAAACCAGATCGGATCAAAGGCGGCGCCCATAAAAGTGTTTCGAACATAGTGATATGGGCTTTCGTCCTACGATATCAGCTGACAACTAACGGATTGCTGCATTCACTGCAGCAGTCCGTTTTTTATGTTCGTTAAACTGATGTCTGGTTTTTTACGGATACAGCAATGCTCAGGACACTGTTCAAATGTGAAAGGCACACTCAATACAAACAAGAGAGAAGCGTTTACAGATTTCTCCACTATCGGGCGAGATAACTTGAAAACTGCGTTATTGAGTATCCACGGTCCCTTCCGTATAATGAAGCTGTGATCACAAAACACCGACTCAACACGGAGGATAATCATATGAATTTAGGGCAGAAGATAAGACAGCTCCGCTATAAGGCCGGACTAACTCAGGAACAGCTTGCCGAGAAGCTTGGCATCGGTCCGCAGTCAGTATCCAAATGGGAGAATGCCGTCTCGATGCCGGACATCACCACACTTCCGCTTCTCGCAGAGACCTTCGGAGTCAGCATCGACGATCTTTTCGACTTAAGCAGCGAACAGCACATGAACCGAATTGAAAACAGCCTTGACATCAACGAAGAACTTCCGCAGGATCTGTTTCGGGAATACGAAGACTTCCTGAAGGCTCAGCTTGATGATACGCAGAACAAACAGCGGGCAACAAGCCTTCTCGCTTATCTGTACTGGCATCGAATGAACTCAAATGCACAGAAAGCCGCATGCTACGCGAAGGATGTCGTCCGGATGGCTCCTGGCGAAAAAGACTGCCAATGGGTCCTATACCGTGCTGAAGGGCACGTGTCCTGGGATTGGAACATGTCCAACCACACAAAAGCCATCGAATTCTGGCGCGATATCGTCGAGGAAAACCCTGATGTCCGTCTGCCGTACCTGTACCTGCTGGACAATCTGCTTGCCGATCACCGTGCGGACGAAGCTGAAAACTATCTTGAGCAGGCCAGCCGGCTTCCGAATGCGAGGCCGGTTATGGCCCGGGTCTATCAGGCGCATATCGCGCTTGCCCGTTTCGATGAAAAGACTGCGGACGGGATCATCGAAGATCTGATTGCCGAGCACCCGGAGGATTTCGGAGGCCTGTTTGAAGCCGCGCAGTATTATGCGAAAAAAAGCAATTATGCCAAAGCGATCGAACTCTATGAAGAGTCTTTCGAAAAAGAGACACGCAGACCGCGCTTTTCGGATGAATTGATGGGCATAGCCGATATTTATGAGATACTGGGCGAGTACGGGAAAGCCACCGAAACACAGGACCGCATCATCGACCTGTTGGAAAATGAGTGGGGATTCACAGAGGACACCGGACTGGAGCATGCACACAAAGAAAAAGCTCGGCTGCTCGTTAAGGCACAGAAGGGCTAAAATGTACACAAAACCTCCTCGGACAGTTGTCCACGGGGAGGTTTTATAATTCTAATGCAGTATTCTGCTGACAAACGGCAGCAGAATTCCGTTCTGATGTCAAACTATAATGAATATCACACTTTTTCTTACGAGATGATACTATTCGGTCTCCCCAGGGAAGAATTTGACGAGATAAAGGAGGTATCCTCCCAGGATGACGACGATCAATATCAGGTTAAGCACCATCTCGGTCTGCGGGTCGAATTTTCCCTCTGCGGCAAATACCTTCAGCGCGTTGTTTGCCGAGTGGAACAAGACGCACGGGACCAGAGATCTCCCATGGCAGAAGACCAGCACAAGCACGAACCCGACCAGAACGGCAAATATGATCTGGATCAGGGAAGACGCCGGATCCTTACCGCTTCCGTTGAACAGATTAACGATATGGCCTATACCGAAGGTCAGCGCGGATACAATGACCGCCGACTTCGGATTATTCTTTTCCATCGCCTTAAACAGCAGTCCCCTGAAGATGACCTCCTCCAGAAAACCGACACAGCACATGCTGATGAAATACATCAGTGCCTCAAAGACGCCGTATTGCAGTTTGATCCCGCCCCAAAAGGCGGTTGAGGCGATGATGATAAGCGGAAGATAATACAAAAAACGCTTCGCAGGGACTGTTGATCTGCAGAACCCGTACTTTTCGCTGAGAGCATTGCTCCGGATCCAGAAAAACAGGATCAGAGACATTACAATGTGCAGTGTGGCAGTAACGGATTTCGTAACACCGACAGTCTCTGAAAGCTGATCCGTCAGACTGCTGAGTACCACATATGCAACGATCCACAGGATCGCAAAAGTAATCTCACTTTTCTTATACAGTTTCGTCATTGTGATTCAATCCTTTCTCCAATCCTTCCGCAATCATGATCAAAGATTTTCGAATCACTTCCGGATCATATTTCATCGCGTTGTTTGCGATCAGGCTGGCATAGCCGTGAACAACAGCAACCAGAGGTTCAAAAAAGGAAACGGCAGATTCTGCCGATAATCCTTCTTCTGTACTTACCGCAGCAAGAACACCCGACATTTCCGGGGATCTGATCAGCTCTTCCAGACTGGATCCCGAAAAACGTCCGGACTGAAAAAGAAAGCGAAACAGCTGCGGCTCTTCTTCCGCAAACCGGATATAACGCTGCCCCATCCCGAGCAGATCTCCGCCTGCCATTATAAATTCGCTGTGAAAAGCATCCGCTTTCTGATAAGTCAGCTCCCTCAGTTCATCGAGATCGGGAAACTGATACATGATTGGCTGTGTAGAACAGCCGAGGGAAGAGGCAAGACTCCTTGCAGACAGAAACTCGTGACCCTTTTCCCTTATCAGCTGGAAAGCGCCCTCTATTATCACTTCCTTCGTAGTCGTCGGTTTCTTTGACATGATGATCACCTGATAATACTATAACGCCTGTTATTATATTTCGAATCCTCTTGCATGTCAAGAACTGCTTCGATCCGCAATAAGTATCTGTACTATCATGGTCAGGTAAAAGCGCGAGATGCGCTGCTCAAAGGAAGTGTAATCTCCTGGTTCGGGATGTGTTTCCAGCATGTTTTAAGCAACTGCAGGGAGGCTCGGTACCCGTTCATGCGGATTCGGACAATAAAAAAAGCAGGCGATATCGCCGGATTATTTAGTCCTGTGAAGAGTGGAAGAAGTAAACCCGTCTAGCTGCCTGCGTTTATTATTATATATGCCTTTCTCCCCTCAGTCAACTGTCTTTTGATGCGGGGAACCTGCTGTCAATCATTTATTCATAAGAGCCAGGAGCTTATCAAAGTCATAGCTATGTATCACCTCTGTCCCTTCGCGTACATCCAACGTTTTATCCGATACCACTACGTCTGCAATGAGCGGGTCGTCCACTGTCTCACTGGCCATCATCTCGAAGAACGAATAGAGACTGATGACAGACACCGCGTTGAAATACTGCTTTAAAAAGCTTGCCGAGCTGGAACTCGCGACGCGGGCTGTACTGTCCCTTGCCATATTCAGCCACACAAAATCGTTGTTTTCGAGATCGATCCCAAATAGATATGCAAACGTGCTTCTGCAGTCGATCACAAACGAGGATTTTACGGTCTTGGGCTCAAAAATGGCTCCGGAATCGATTATATCGCGTGTCATATAGCCTGCCTTGCAGAGGCAGTCCGAAAAGAAGGTCGGGGTATAAACGTTATTGCAGAAGACCAGATATTTCAACTCAGGAGCATACTCCCTGAACAGAGCAGTATCGATGTCGAAGTATTCGCTTCCGCCCTTGGATCCGCTAGTTTCGTCACCAGAGAATGTAATGGCTTCTGACTGATTATCCCACATGGTCTGCCATGAGAAGACCTCCTGTCTTCCGTCGCTGCCGATGCCGATTACAGAAAGGTCGATATCGTCTACACCTTCCCAGTAGGTGAAAGCCCTGATCTTCTTCCCTTCTTCCATATGGATGCGTGTCCCCTTCGCCATCACACCGAAGCCCCCGCTCGATGTGTTTTCCTGCAGAGGGAGAGCCATATTCTTCATCTCCTCATCGATGTATACCTTCCCGAGCCTTCCGGCAAGCAGGGACCGTATGTTTTCCTGAAGTTTTGACACAATCAGCTGGGCCTGAAGCGGCGTCAGGTTCGACCTGCGCCTCTTCTGTTCCTCCTCACTTTCGTGGTGGATTCCCAGAAGATTATGTCTGGTGAATCTGAAGAACCTGCGCTCACCCGACTCGGGGAGGGATGAGTATTTCAACAGCAGCTGTATGAGCACGATAAGGTTTCCTGAATCGATGTTGCTCAGGATGTAAGCGGTATCTTCCCAGCTTTCCGCCCTGCTCAGCAGATAATCCAGATTGCGCAGAACTGCGGCAGATCCTTTGCCTTTCTTCATTACGTCCAATGCGGTCCTGACCTCTCCCGCTGCCATGGCATTTTCAAAAGCGGAATAGACCGATTCATTTCTGTCTGAGCGCATATCCGCGGCGAACCGGGCCGCCATGTCGTTGATCGGCCTGTAATGGATGTGATGCAGCAGACCCGACCAGATGGCCTTTTTCTCATAGCAGGCGACAGTGTCGCACCTTCCTGCGGTGATGAGTCTGTCGATCACGGCGGTTATGAACTTCCTGTCCTTATTCTTCAGGTTCAGCTGCCTGATGTTTTCATTCCCGTAAGCAGAGTAATTGAGCTCATCTGTGAGCTTTATCACGTCCGAGAGCATCAGATACACGGCGTATTTTATGTTCCTGGTATCCAAGAGCAGTTTTATCGCGGTGTTCTTTGAGGCGCAGCCTTTGATCTGGTAGTCATAATCGGTTATAAATCCGAGCACGAGGCCGTACTGCTCGTCGTTCAGCGGGCGGCTGGAGGACAGGAACGAGTCCACGGCCCAGGCAATCTCTTCTGCAGCCGCTTGCTCTGTGATGATCGAGAATTCCCTTATTTCGGAGTCTTCTTTGAAAGCAGTCTTTTCGAGAGCCGGCTCTAGGATGGAGTGACCGGCCTCGCCGAACATGCCGAAGCCGTATGTAATGGTGTAATGCACGAGCTGGTCAAACAGGAGCTGGTCCGGAGACAGCGCGCGTACGCTTTCGGGAAAACCTTTATAAAAAGGATCGGGGACTTTCAGACCGATATTGACCTCAGCGGTTTTTATGAGACCCTGTTCCGCAAGTTCACCCCCGGAAACGACCTTTATATTGAAAAGCGAGGCCAGTGAAAAAACGACCGAGAAAGCTTCCTCGGGGGTTGAAGTTTTTTCGCTTACCAGAATGCGTTTAGCAAATAAATAGTTCTTGTAGATATCCTTCATGACTCTCTCCGTTCAATGACGTGGCGGCCGATTATTCACGACCGCATTGATTATATAATATATCTGAGTAAAAATGCAAAAGCAAGCAAACCTGGCAATGATAACGGACTGGCATCTGTCCCGAAGTGATGCCTGCGCAGAAAAAAGGGCAGGGATAAGACGCCCCGCCCGTGCTCAGTCTTCTTTCTCGATCTTATGTTTATATCCGCATTCCTTGTCCTGGCAGAACAGGCTGTCGCCCTTCGCGTTATAGTACAGTTCCTTGCCGCATCTCGGGCACTTCTGATCAGACGGCTTGTACCAACTGAAGTAATCGCAGTCGGGATAGGATTTGCAGCCGTAGAAAGTGCGCCCTTTTTTGGTCTTCCGAACGACCACGTCCGATCCGCATTTCGGGCATTTTGCACCGACCTTGTCTACAAGCGGCTGGGTGTGCCTGCACTCGGGGTATCCCGGACAAGCCAGGAATTTGCCGAAACGTCCGCTCTTTACTATGAGCTTCCTCCCGCAGTTGGGGCAGATCTCGTCTGATTCCACAACCGGGAGAGCCACCTTTTCCAGACTGTCCGCGCTTTCCAGCTCCTTTTCCAGATTTTTGTAGAATCCGTCCACCACCTCGACCCAGTTGAGCTTCCCTTCAGCGACTCTGTCCAGGCGGGTTTCCATGTCAGCGGTGAAGCCCACGTCCACTATATCGGGGAATGCCTGCTTCATAAGCCCAGTCACTATCTCACCGAGATCGGTAGGTCTGAATTTTCTGTCCTCTATAGTGACATACCCGCGCACTTCTATGGTAGAGATCGTAGGTGCATAAGTGCTCGGGCGCCCGATTCCGAGCTCCTCCAGAGCCTTTATAAGGGTCGCTTCCGTATACCGGGCAGGCGGCTGGGTGAATTTCTGTTCGGCTGAGATATGATCCCTCTCGAGTTTTTCGTCCGCTTTCAGAACCGGAAGATCGACATCCTTCTGATAATCAGACTGGTCATCATCGGAAGAATTGTATACCCTCATGAAGCCCGGGAAGACCAGGCGCGAGCCTGACGCCCTCAATGTATATTTCCCGTTGATTATGTCGGCTCCGACAGTGTCATAGACGGCGGAAGCCATCTGGGATGCGATGAAGCGGTCGTAAATGAGTTTATAAAGGTTGTACTGGTCGCGGGAGAGCGTCCCTTTGAGCTTCTCCGGCGTAAGCCCGAGGTCCGTTGGACGGATGGCCTCGTGGGCGTCCTGTATCTTGCCTTTTTTCCCGTAAGTATTGTTGGCCCAGTAGTTTTCCCCGTACTTTTCGATGATGAGCTTTTTCGCTGCTTCTGCGGCTTCCTTCGCGACCCTGACAGAGTCGGTCCTGATGTAGGTGATCAGTCCGACATGGCCGATCTCAGGCAGTTCGACGCCTTCGTAGAGCATCTGGGCGACGCTCATCGTTTTTTTTGCGGATGAACCCAGCTTAAAAGCAGCATCCTGCTGCATGGTGCTCGTGGTATAAGGCGCGTTGGGCTTGCGGCGTTTGGAGGATTCCTCCACGCTGCCCACGACGAATTCGCCCTCCTCAAGCTCTTTTTTGACCTTAGCGCTTTTTTCACCGTTATCGATGGTTATCCTGCGCCCGGCGTGTTTCGTGAGCTTCGCCTCGAAAACGGTGCTGTCTCCCTGTTTTTTCAGGAAAGCAGAGATGTTCCAGTATTCGGAAGGCACGAAAGCCCGTATCTCCTCTTCCCTGTCCACGATGATGCGGACTGCCGCGGACTGCACTCTTCCTGCTGAAAGTCCTCTGGCAACCTTTTTCCAGAGCACCGGAGAGATCTTGTAACCGACGATCCTGTCCAGTACCCTTCTTGCCTGCTGGGCGTCCACCAAGTCCAGATCCACGCTCCGCTTGTTTTCCATCGCCGCGGAGATAGCGGACGCTGTTATCTCGTGGAATTCGATGCGGTTATTATCCCTCAGGTTAAGCCCGAGACTGTTGGCCAGATGATAGGATATCACCTCTCCCTCGCGGTCGGGGTCGGTAGCCAGTATCACCTCGTCGGCCTTCTTTGCCTTCTCGCGGATCTCCTTCAATATCGGTGCTTTGCCTTTGATCGTTATGTATTTAGGCTTATAGTCGTTCTCGATATCCACTCCCAGCGTGGAAGTGGGCAGGTCGATGACGTGACCGTTGGTGGCGGTCACCTCGCAGCCCTTTGGCAGATATTTCCCTATCGTTTTCGCCTTTGCCGGCGACTCGACTATTACAAGTGTTTTTCCCATTTGATTATTTCCTCCGGCACACGGCATACACCGTGCCCTTTTGCACGGATGCCTCTCTTCTCTTATAAGAGGGAACAGGACGATCCATATACAAGGAAGACAGAACTGCCTGAGTAAGCCGCTCCTTCTTCCGATTTCCGGCCCGAACTACGTCTATATGCCTTTTACTTTTCCTTTACCAGGCTGATCGACTGTCCGGACTCTTCTTCTGACTCCTCCGACTGTTCCCCTGTCATTTCCAGGGTCTGAGCCATATCTTCTTTCTTTATCACTTCAGGATCATCTTTGTCAATGGGGAGTATATTCTTTTTTTCCATGTCTGTACCTCTCTGTCCTTTCATGTTTAAGCGGCTCTGGCAAGAGCACGGTGCTCCTAACTGTCCGCTGTGCTTGCCCGACCTTCTCTCGATCCATCCCTCACGCTTGACCGAAAATCCGCATGCGGGCTTTCTTTCGCACATTTTCCCTTCCGGGATAAACTTATACACCGTAAACGTATGTGCATGTATTTCAGCGTGGGAATCAAATGCTCCTTGTTCAGGCAGGCGTTAAGCATAATAACAATTTCGGCCTGCTGAGCCTCAAAGGATTGAAACCGATGTCTTGCAGGTATTATATGATATAATAGATGGAGAAGGTAATCAAGGATGATTATAGATAAAGTTGATATAGAAGTCACTTCCGGCAAAGGTGGAGACGGCGCTGTTTCCTTCCTGCGAGAGAAATTCATGCCCAACGGCGGGCCTGACGGCGGAGACGGCGGCAGGGGCGGATCGGTGATATTCAAAGCCAGCAAGGATGTCAATACCCTGAGCGATTTCCGCTATGTCAAAAGATTCAAGGCTGACGATGGCGAACCGGGACAGCCTAAAAAAATGAGCGGAAAGGACGCGAAGGATCTTTACGTCAAGGTTCCGGTGGGGACAGTCATATTCTATAACGGCAAGGTCGTGGCGGATATGACCTCGGACGGCGAGGAGTTCGTTGCCGCGAAAGGCGGCAGGGGCGGAAACGGGAATCAGCATTACGCGCTGGCAAACCGTCAGGCGCCGAAATTTGCGAAACCCGGAGACAAGGGCGTCACCCGCAGACTTACGCTGGAACTAAAGATGCTTGCGGACGTGGGATTGGTCGGCTTTCCCAATGTGGGCAAATCGACACTGCTTTCTATCGTTTCAAATGCACGGCCGAAAATCGCCGATTATCATTTTACGACTCTTGACCCTAACCTCGGCCTCGTAAGGTATAAAAACGCCGAGGAATTCGTGATGGCCGATATACCGGGCATCATCGAAGGAGCGAGCGAAGGCAAAGGGCTAGGCAGCGAGTTCCTGCGCCATATCGAGAGGACAAGGATCCTTATCCACGTGCTGGATGCCTCGGGAAGCGAAGGGCGTGATCCGAAGGATGACTTTGAAAAGATCAACGATGAACTGAAAAAGTATTCGGAAAAACTCTCTGTGCGAACGATGATAGTCATGCTCAACAAGGCAGACCTCGTTCCTTCCGAAAGAAAGGGAGAACTTGTTTCCCTGAAGAAGTACTTTGAGGACAAAGGATATAAGACATTCATCACGTCTACCGCGGCACATATGGGCATAAACGAGCTGCTCGACTGCGTCATCGAGACCCTCAAGACAGTGGATTACGAGCCTCTCTTCTTCACCGAAGGCGATATCGACGAAGCCTCCATGCAGGCGGACAACGACAGTTTCGAGGTAACTGTAACGGACGGAGTCTACTATGTCACAGGGGATCTGGCGGAGCGCATCATGGGCACCGTCAATATCGACGACTACGAGTCCCTTTCCTACCTGCAGAAACTTCTGAAAGGCAAAGGGATCCTCGGGGCCCTTGAAAGCGCCGGGGTAAAGGATGGGGACACCGTGGACATTGCGGGGTTCGAATTCGAATACTATAAATAGCGAGAGGTCGCAATGAAGATAGGAATATTCGGGGGAAGCTTCAACCCCATCCATAACAGCCACATCCAGCTCTGCGAGGCAGCATCGAATTCCCTCGGTCTGGACAGACTGATCCTCATCCCTACTGGGGATAACCCGCTGAAAAACGAATGGGGAGCCACACGGTCACAGCGTTTGGAAATGACCGAGATCGCAGCAGCCGCGCATCCGGACTGGGAAGTAAGCTCCATCGAAGTCAACAGGGAAGGAATGAGCTATACCGTAGACACCATAAACGAGCTTAAGAAGACTATGGACGGTGATTTTTTCTTCATTTCCGGCTCCGATATCCTCTTTTCTCTTTCCAAGTGGAAGAAGATAGACCAGCTCGCGAAAAAAACCTGGTTTGTAGTCGCAGCGAGGCGCGGTGTTGACAATTCCCGCATGTATTCCGTCTCCCAGGATCTAAACCGGAGCCTCGGTGCGGGGATTGTACTCATAGAGGATTATCTCGTAGACGAGATGTCCTCCACCTTTATCAGAAAAACAGTATCCACCGGCGGGAATATTGAGGAGTATGTACCGGCGGGGATAGCGGAATATATAAAAAGGAACGGTTTATATCTGGATGCGTGAATTTGACATAGAGAAGGCAAAAAAGAAACTTAAAAAAGAACTTTCACCCTTCCGCTATGCCCATACGCTGGGCTGCGCAGACACCTGCAGGGCTATGGCCGAACGTTTTGGGGTCGACCCGGAAAAGGCATACATAACGGGCCTACTGCACGACAACGCCAAAGACATGAAGTTCGCCGAGCAGATCGCCTATGCCGAGGGCAAAGGAGTGCAGCTGAGCCGCACGGCGCTCGAATCCCCGCACATCACCCATGCCCCCGTCGGAGCGATCAGAGCCAGGTATGAATTCGGCATGGAGGATGAGGAAGTCCTTTCAGCGATAGACTGCCACACCACGGGCAAGACACATATGTCCACGCTGGACAAGATACTCTTCGTGGCGGACCTTATCGAGCCCAACAGAGATCATTCCTATACGGACGGACTGAGGGAGAAGGCCAAAGGCAGCCTCGACGAAACAGTGCTGGCCTGCATGGACAGGGTGATCGGATTCGTGCTGGAAAAACGCGAGCTGCTGTGCTTCGAGACCGTTGAGGCAAGAAATTACCTTCTCAGGGAGGAGATCGGTGTCTATAACTAAGAACGTAGTCATCACCGGCTCGGCAGGCGGCATAGGGAGCGCCGCAGCGGAAAAATTCGCTGCCAACGGATGGAGCGTGGCCGTCTGCTACAGGACCAGCAGGGATAAGGCATATGAGCTTGCAGACAGGCTGAAGGCCGAATACGGCGTTTTCGCCCGACCCTATTACGGGGATATCACGAAGACCGATGAAGTCATGAAGATGGCTGAAGCGATAAAGGGAGATATGGGCTTCGTATACGCCCTGGTGAACAACGCCGGCGTGGCGGGCCAGATGCTTTTCCAGGACATTTCGGACGATGACTGGGAGCGTATGATAGGCACCGACCTTACCGGTACCTTCAAAATGATCAGGGCTTTTCTGCCGGAGATGGTCGGCCGCAAGGAGGGTGTCATCATCAACATATCCTCGATCTGGGGAGTTGCGGGAGCTTCCATGGAAGCGGCTTATTCCGCAGCCAAGGCCGGCATGATCGGCATGACCAAGGCTCTTGCCAAGGAACTCGGACCCAGCGGGATAAGGGTCAACTGCGTCGCTCCGGGAGTTACTGACACACCGATGCTGGCCAGCCTTCCGAAAGGGGCTTTGGAACTGGCCGCTGAAGAAACGCCGCTGGGCAGGATAGCGAAGCCTGAGGAAATAGCCGAAGCTATTTTTTATCTGACGGACGAGAAAGCCGCCTTCATCACAGGGGAGACGCTCAACATCAACGGCGGATTCGTAATATAAACTATTTGAACGGAGAGCAATAATGATCACAAGAGAATTATTCGGAGTTACACCCGACGGAAAGGAAGTCGAGCTTATCACCGTGGACAAGGGCTCAGGCATAAAAGCCCAGTTCATCACTCTCGCCGCGGCTTTAAAGCGTCTGGACGTAAAGGACGGAACGGGCAAAGTACGCAACGTCGTGCTGGGACATGACGACCTGGAGGGCTATCTTCAAAACGCCGGATTCATAGGGGACACTATCGGGCGTTTCGCCGGCCGCATTGCAAAGGCTGCGTTCACTCTTGATGGGACGAGCTACAAGATGGATCCTTCCGGGCGGGACATGCTGCACGGAGGACGCGACGGCTATCACACGAAGCTATTCAGCTGCGTCACCGACGGGGACGACCTCATCTTTTCCTATTCATCCCCGGACGGCGAATCGGGTTTCCCCGGCAGACTGGATTTCAAGGTCACCTACTCCTTCACGGGAGACGCACTGGCTATATCCTACGAAGCCGTCACTGACAAGCCCACCCCGGTGAACTTCACAAACCATTCCTACTTCAACCTTGGAGGAGGACCGGATATCCTCAGCCACCTGCTCACAATAAACGCACCAAACTATGCGGCTACCGACGACCATCTTATCCCGAAGGGAGAGATACTGCCCGTAGCGGGGACGGCTCTCGACTTTACCGCGCCAAAGCCCATCGGCCGCGATATCGGAGACGAGATGCTGGCTCCGTACCGCTACGGCTACGACCACACCTATGTGCTCGGCGGAACAGGATTCAGGACCGCCGCGGTCCTCACCGATGAAGCCAGCAGACTGTCCATGGAGATATCCACCGACCAGCCCGCTCTGCAGCTTTATTCCGCAGGAGGACTCAGGGAAGTGTCCGGAAGCGACGGGGAGATCTATAACAAGAGCAAGGGTGTGGCTCTGGAGACGCAGCACATACCCGATGCACCGAATCACCCGGGATTCCCAGACACCACACTTCGTCCGGGAGAGGTATTCAAATCGAAGACCGTATATACATTTAAAACACTGTAATGGCTGAAAATATCAAAAGCATTAAAAAAACCCTCAGGGAAGAAGCTCGAGCGCTGAGGGCATCGATGACACCGGAATACAGGGAAAAGGCATCCGCAAGGATCTTCGACAAGATCAAGGAGATGGACTGCTATAAAAAGGCTGGCAGTATCCTGATCTACGTCACCTTCGGGGACGAGATCGTCACTCCACCTTTTATCCGATACATGATAGAGGACGGCAAGAACGTATATACTCCCACGTGCCTTGAGGACTCCGCCATGGCTTTGTGCCATACCTCAAACTTCCCTGACGATCACCGTCCCGGCACCTGGGGCATTCTGGAGATGGACCCTAAGACCGCGGAGACAATAGAACCGGAAGAGCTCGACATGGTCGTCACTCCAGGGCTCGCTTTCACACTCACCGGGAAGCGTCTGGGGTACGGCGGCGGCTATTACGACAGGCTCTTTTCAGCTGTAAGGGAGGACTGCGTGAAACTCGTGCCAACATATGACTGCTGCATCGTCGACGACATCCCGTACGGCAGGTACGACAGATACGTGGATATGCTCGTCACCGAAAAAAAGACCGTTTTCGTTAAGAAATGATGAATTTTCGGCTCTGCCGTATCCCGCGGGGCCGGAAATGCGGTAAAATCCAATCATTGCCATATAAAAGGAGTCCATAAATGACCAACAAGAATAAGAAAGCCAAAAACACCGTATTCTTCTACTTCGGCATAATCGCGCTTCTCCTGCTTGCTGCGACATTCGCCTTCTATGCCATCCAGTACGAGAACAACCTGGAGGACTATATCGAATACTACGGGTATTCCAGGGAAGAGATGAAGGAATACATGCCGTTCTTCAGCAATGTGATCCCCGAGTATCTGCCCAGCTTCATGGGCTTCTCGACTCTCGCTGCCGTGCTCTTCGGCTTTGATATGGTAAGCAAGAAGCTGTCTCCTCTCACCGATTTCTTCTCAGCTGAGGAAGAAGATGACTATGATGAGCAAGAAGCTGCACCTGCAGGCGGCGAAGAAGAGCCCGGTGAAGCTCCGGAAGAGCCGCAGGCGGAATAATCCTGC
Source organism: Eubacteriales bacterium (assembly GCA_024685545.1). GTDB lineage: Bacteria > Bacillota > Clostridia > Eubacteriales > Anaerofustaceae > JAAYHF01. Next base: position 84,613 of record JAIKVR010000066.1, read on the forward strand.
TGCCCCTCAGCAAGAAAAAAACAGCCGCAGCAGCGCTGCGGCTTTTAACTATGAACGCTTTTCATACACCATACAGATACGATTATGAGGTCGCCGGATATTCCGGACGTATATATAATTACCTGAGAGGCCGCTGCGACTATTCGGGGAGAGTTCTCCGCGCAGTCAAATACGACGGTAAGGTGCTCCTGAACGGGGAGCCTACGTTCTATTCGCGCCAGTGCGGCGAAGGAGACCTGATCACCGTGATCCTTCCGGAGGAACGCCCCGACGATATCGCGGGCACCATACCCTTGAGTCTCATATATGAGGACAGCGACATCCTCATCGCCGACAAGCCTCCCTATATGCTGGTGCACCCCAGCGGGGAGAGGAGGGAAAACACACTCGTCAACTCCATCTACCTGCACTGGAGAGATATCGGCTACACAGGCAAGGTCCATTTCGTTTCCCGGCTGGACATGAACACCTCCGGGCTTATAACGATCGGACGCAACCGCTTTGTGCACGGCGCGCTCCAGTCGATGGCGCATAAGGGGCTCATAAAGAAGCGCTACACCGCCATCTGCGAAGGAGTGCCGGAAAAACAGGAGGGAACGATAGACACTCCCATCGAGCGCGTCGAGGGCAGCATCTTAAGGCAGCCCGGCGAGGACGGCAAGGATAGCGTTACGGAATACAGGGTACTTGCCGAGAACGGCAGGTACTCGCTCGTGGAGCTGACCATACTTACCGGCCGCACCCACCAGATCAGGGTGCACATGAAGTCCATCGGCTGCCCAGTGCTCGGAGACGACCTGTACGGTTCCCCGAGCAGTCTGATAGGGCGTCAGGCTCTGCACGCCTCTTTTGTTTCTCTGATCCAGCCATACACCAGGCAGGAGCTCGAGTTTTCTTCACTTCTTCCTGAGGACATGCGCCTCGCTCTGGAAGCCATCGGGATGACCGCACAAATTGAGTGGCAGGTTAAATAAACGCTATAATTGTTGATAAAAGACCTCAGCAGACTTATAATAATAAAACAGACATTTTCCGGGAGGAATATATGCTTAAGACACTTATAAACGACAAGGCTAAGGACAAGCCCCTGGCCCCCAATGAGATGATCGTGCCCCTGCTCCCTACCGAGGACGTGATCATCGGGCCTTATATGAGCACTTCCCTCGACATCGTCAAGGGAAAGCTCCTTTCAGCCGTGATGAGCGTTTCACGCACCACCCGGCTCGTAGTCATGGTCGATAAATTAAACAGCAGCGAGGAACCTACTCTTTATGACTTAAGACCCGTAGGGACCCTGTGCGATATAAAGGGCGTAATGCGTTATACCAGGGACACCACGCGCGTCAACGTGGACGGAAAGGCCCGTGTCCTTATTAAGGAGATCGTCTCCCGCGATCCCGTGCTTACGGCAAGGGTGGAGACCCTCGACAATCAGGATAAGGAGTATTCTGTCGAGGAACGGGCACTTTTCCAGATATTAAGGGAAAAATACGAGGACCTCAGCGCTATCATCGGCAAACCTGACGACAGGATGGATGAGACTGTCACCAGCAAGAACCCTGACGACGGCTGCGATTACATATTGTCCCGCTCCCCGCTATCGTCGGAGGAATTCTATGAGGTGCTGGACAACCTCGACACAGCCTCCCGTATAAGGCGGCTCATCGAGCATATAGATATGGCACTGCGCACCGCACAGCTGGAGGTCGACATAGAATCAAGGGTAGCCTCCAACTTCGCAGAGGAACAGAAGGCCCGATACCTTCGCGAAAAGAGGGATGCGATCGACAGGGAGCTCGGAGGAGATGAAGACGAAGTCGATGAATACCGCAAGAAGATCGAAGCCCTTCCCATTCAGGAGGAATATAAGAACCGCCTGTTAAAGGAACTGAGCAAATACGAAGGCACGCCTGTAGGCAGCCAGGAGGCATCCGTCACAGAAAGCTACTTCGATGTCGTGCTCGACCTGCCCTGGGCCAACGACGGCCCGCCGGCCTTTGACATAAACGAAGCTCAGGAAATACTGGAATCCGACCACTACGGTCTGGAAAAGGTCAAAAAGAGAATACTCGAATACCTTGCGGTCCTCAAGCTCACGAATACTCTGAAAAGCCCGATACTCTGCCTCGTCGGTCCTCCCGGGGTCGGCAAGACCTCCATCGCAAGGAGCGTGGCCAGAGCGACCAACCGCAAGTTCACGCGCCTTTCACTGGGCGGCATGCACGACGAAGCTGAGATAAGAGGCCACCGCAAGACCTACGTCGGAGCCATGCCCGGCCGCATCATTGCGGGGCTGAGACAGGTGGGTACCACCGGAACGGTCTTCCTTCTGGACGAGATCGACAAGCTCTCCAAAGACTATAAGGGAGACCCGGCCAGCGCGTTGCTTGAAGTATTGGACCCCGAACAGAACTCCACTTTCATGGACAACTACGTGGAGATCCCCTTTGACCTGTCGCCGGTCATGTTCATTACCACTGCCAACAGCAAGGACACTATCCCGGCGCCTCTTCTGGACAGACTTGAGGTCATCGAGATCGACGGGTACCTGCCTGATGAGAAGCTCCAGATCGCCAAGCAGCATCTGGTGGAGAAACAGATGAAGGCCAATGGCGTCACCGCAGAAAACATAGAATTCACAGACGAAGTGCTCTCGGAGATCATCAACAGCTACACCAGAGAAGCCGGAGTGCGCCAGCTGGAAAGATCCATAGCGTCTCTTTGCCGCAAAGCGGCCATGAACGTGGTCTCCGGCAAAGGCGAAAAACTCCCTCTTGCTCCCGAGGACCTGCGCGGATATCTCGGAGCGAAGGTACGCGCTTATGAAGTCGAAAAAGACGTCGATCTGATCGGGAGGGTGAACGGCCTTGCCTGGACGAGCGACGGCGGTTGCACGCTTCCTTTGGAAGCGGCGGTCAGCGAGGGCAAGGGCGGACTCGAGCTCACCGGACACCTCGGGGACGTCATGAAGGAATCTGCCAGAGCAGCCATAGGCTACATCAAGACCAACCCGGATAAATTTGGCATCGCTCCGGATGCCTGGGATAAGATGAACATCAATATCCACGCGCCTGAAGGCGCGGTGCCCAAGGACGGTCCTTCCGCCGGCGTGACCCTTGCTACGGTGCTCCTGTCTGCGATCAAGAAGGAACCGGTGAACCAGCTGCTGGCAATGACAGGCGAGATCACACTTACAGGACGCGTCCTGCCCATCGGAGGACTGAGGGAAAAGCTCTTTGCAGCCGGACGCGCTGGAATAAAGAGAGTCATCATACCTAAGGAAAACGAGGAAGATCTGACGGACGTGCCCCAGCAGTTCAAGGACGCGCTCCAGATATCCTTCGCCGAGACCTACGATGACGTATACAGATTCGCCTTCGGGGACAGGCCGTGATAATCAAGAGCGCTGCCCTCGCCTCCTCACAGACGGATATATCCAGATTCCCTTCAGACGGGAAGTTCGAGATAGCACTGGTGGGAAGGAGCAATGTGGGTAAAAGCACATTCATCAACACCGTCACCGGAAGGAAAGGGCTCGCACGGACATCCTCTTCCCCAGGCAAGACCAGGACGGCGAACTTTTACCTTATCAACGATGAATTCTATTTCGTGGATCTGCCCGGTTACGGCTACGCCAAAGCATCCAAAGGGGAGCAGAGAACGATAAAAAGGGTCATCACGAGCTACATAGAGAAAAGGCAGGCGGATATAATGGTGCTGCAGCTCGTCGACCATCGTATACCCCCGCAGGCATCGGATATCGAAATGAGGCAGTACCTGCTCGGACTCGGGATGACGCCAGTCACCGTATTGACGAAAACGGACAAGGTCAAGCCTTCGGAAAGGGACAAGACTTTCAGGGCGATAATCGAGGGGCTCGGAATCTCGGAGGACGAAGCCGTATTCGAATTCAGCAGTCAGAATGGCAAAATGACTGAGGATATAAAAGAATTTATAGGAGAGATGATATGCTCGATATAAAGCGGATCAGAACAAATCCTGAAGAAGTGCAGGAATTACTGGACAGAAGGACGCCTAACAGCAAAGGCACCTACTCCATAGCACCCGTGCTCGAGACTGACAGCCGGAGAAGGGAGCTGGTCACCAGAGCGGAAGCGCTCAAGGCCAAGCAGAACGCAGACTCCAAAAAGATCCCCCAGATGAAGAAGGCCGGTGAGGATACCACGGCTCTGATGGAGGAGATGAAGGCGCTCTCCGAGGAGACCAAGGAACTCTACGATCAGGTGGACAAACTGGATGAGGAGATGAGAACGCTGCTGCTCAATATTCCGAACACGCCCAACCCGGAAGTCATCATCGGGCCGGACGATTCGGTGAACAGAGAGATCCGCAGAGTCGGAACTCCGCGCGAATTCGATTTCGAATTCAAGCCTCACTGGGATCTGGGACCGGAACTCGGAATACTAGACTTTGAAAGGGCCGTCAAGATCTCCGGAGCGCGCTTCTCCATGTTCCGTGGAAAGGGAGCTCAGCTGGAGCGCGCACTCATCACCTACATGCTGGATCTCCATACAAAGGTCCAGGACCCGCCTTATCTCGAATATTCCCCGCCTTTCATGGTGAACAGAGCTTCAATGACCGGTACCGGGCAGCTCCCGAAGTTCGAGGAAGACGCATACAACGTAAAGAACAACGACTTCTTCCTTATTCCGACAGCAGAGGTCCCCGTGACCAACATCTTCCGCGATGAGATACTGGACGAGAAGGACCTTCCGTTATATATGACGGCATACACCCCCTGCTTCCGCTGCGAGGCGGGCAGTGCGGGAAGGGATACCAGAGGCCTTATCAGAAACCACCAGTTTGACAAGGTGGAGATGGTAAAGCTCGTGCGCCCTGAAGGCAGCTATGATGAGCTGGAGAGCCTTACAAGGGATGCGGAAGCGGTCCTTTCGGGTCTCGGCCTTCCTTACAGAGTCATTGAACTGTCCACGGGCGATCTTGGATTCTCATCCGCAAAGACCTACGACATCGAGGTCTGGATGCCTTCCTACGGACGCTATGTGGAGATAAGCTCCTGCTCGAATTTCGAGGATTATCAGGCCAGGCGCGCCAACCTGCGCTTCAGGGACAGCGACGGCAAGGTCAAGTACGTCCACACATTAAACGGAAGCGGACTGGCTGTAGGACGCACCTTCGCTGCGGTCATAGAGACCTATCAGAATGCAGACGGCTCGGTCACTATACCTGAAGCTCTCAGGGGCTACATGGGCGGACTGGAGAAGATAGAACAATAACCCAAAGACGATAATTACAATACAGAGTTAAGGACCCTATGGACAGTAATCCCGGCAACGAGAAGAAAAAGATAGTTCTGATCTCGAAGGAAACATTGCAGAAGAAAAACGACCAGGCGGCACCAAAGAAGAACGAAGCCCAAACAGAACGGACCGCCCGGACCGTTCCGTCAAAAGCACCTTCTTCCGGGACCAGGAGAACGCAGTCTTCAAAGCCGGCACCTGCATCAAACACGCGAAAAGCGTCTTCAAAAGCACGCCCCGCGGCAGCTATGCCACGTACGGCTTCTGCAAATTCTGAATCAAAGCTGCCGGAGACTTCCATTCTCAGAGAGGCATCGCCCAAAAAAGCTGCGCCAGTACCGAAAAACGGTACGAAACAAAAAAAGCCCACTGCCGCTGTCTCTGCCTCTGCCGCGTCAAAGCGCGGCAATGATAAAAGTGCCGCAACAGCAGAAACTGCTTCACGTCAAACAAAGACCAGGCCCAGGAGGAGAGTAACAAAAAAGCTTCCCACCGTGATCCTTATGACGCTGGTAATGCTGATCATTGCGGCATGCGTCTTCATCATATGGGAACGCACCGACAACTCCATATATCTCAAAGCTTATGACGCAGGTCAGACGATAGCCGGAGACGGAGTGGAGGTCACGTTCCTGGAATGCTCCGTCATGAACGAGCTCCTTACATACCCGCTGGATCCAAACTATGTATATGTCAAAACGGTCTACGTAGTACGAAATACGCTCTCCACTGCCAAAGACTGGCATATCATGCCGTATCTCACACTTGCTCCGTACACCTTCCATGAAGGCGGCTATCTGGCCGTCCCGTACGAGAATGCAGCCGGCACAGATGATTCGGAAGCTGATGTCTCCAACGCTTACATCGACGAGAATTTTTATGGCGTGTTTGATTTCAACGTGCTGCAGATCTTCGGGCTTGAGCGCGGAATCGATTTCACGGACATCAAAGCCGACCTTGAACCGGGAGCGACCCGCACCTGTGCTGACGTGTTCAGGATAAAAAAGGAGCTGTTCGACGATACAGTTTATTTTATCGGGATAGACACCATACCCGGAGCGATCGTCAGGATCGGAAGCGAGGACGACATCGGCATATGGGAATTTGACCCTGAATCCAATACAGCAATAAAAACAACAGTCCCTGCAGGACAATAAAGGAGGACAACATGTTCGATAAGGATAAGAAGATCATTTTCAGCGGCATCCAGCCGTCCGGCGATTTCACAATCGCCAACTATTTCGGTGCCATACGCAACTGGGTGCTCCTGCAGAACGATTACAACAGCATCTTCTGCGTGGTCGACCTGCACGCCATCACAGTTCCCCAGGAGCCTGCGGTACTTAGGAGGAGGAGCATCGAATGTGCGGCGATGATACTTGCCAGCGGCATCGATCCGGAAAAATCCCTGCTTTTCTTCCAGTCCAGCGTCTCCGCCCACAGTGAACTATGCTGGCTTTTGAACTGCAACTCATATATGGGCGAGATGGCCAGGATGACACAATATAAGGAAAAGAGCGTCAAGCAAGGTGACACCATAAGGGTCGGCCTGTTTGATTATCCCGTACTCATGGCCGCGGACATCCTCCTGTACAACACGGATATAGTGCCCGTGGGAGATGACCAGACCCAGCATGTGGAGCTGGCGAGAAATATCGCCGAGAGGTTCAACCACAACTATTCACCGACCTTCGTCGTGCCCGAGGGCTATTACGGCAAGGCTGGCTCCCGCATTATGAGCCTCGCAAATCCGGAAAAGAAGATGAGCAAATCGGACGAGAATACGAACGCGTTCATCCTTATGAAGGACAAGCGGGACGTCATCATGAACAAGTTCAAGAGGGCCGTCACGGACAGTGAGACCGAGGTATATTACGACAAGGAAAAGAAAAAAGGCATCTCCAACCTGCTGGAGATTTATTCCTGCGCCAAAGGAATCACCATTCCCGAGGCGGAAGCTGAATGCAGGGGGATGAGCTACGCCGAGTTCAAGGAATGCGTCGGGACTGCTGTCGCGGACTGCCTTGATCCGATCCAGGTGCGCTTCGAGGCGCTCATGAACGATAAACCGGCACTGGAAAAGATCCTTATGGATTCAGCCGATGCAGCCCGCTCCATCGCGAACAAGACTCTCCGCAAGGTGCAGAAGAAGATCGGCTTCTATCAGTTCGGGAGCAAATAAGATCATTAACGAAAAGCTTCGACGGTTAATACTGCCTAAGCAAGCAGGTTAATACTTTGCACAAATGGCATGATTTTCGGGTCATGCCATTTCCTGTCTCTGACATTATCGTTCAGGCACGCATACAGGGAGGACGATCACTCTTGATTTACCGACCTGCGTCTTTTAACTCGGTAAATGCTTTATCTCAACAAGCGGAGGGAAGCAGTCAAACAGCTTCCGATCTTCGTTGATGCTGTTTTTGAAGGAGTTTGAAGTATGGAAACGGAACGGCTGATTCTGGACAGCATACGGGAATCAGACAAAGAGGATTACTATCACAACATATCCCACGATAAGAAGGTGCTGGAAACCTTTATCTGCAGGTATGCAGAAACACTGGAAGACTTTGACTTTTCTTCTTACCTGGGCAGAAGCGATTTATTTGCGATTCGGCTAAAGGAAACGGAACGGCTCATTGGCATCATCAGTCTGTTCGACGAAGGGAATAATGCCTGCGAGATAGGCTACGGTATAGGGTCGGATTATTGGAATCAAGGTTATGCCACCGAGGCGGTCGAACGGTTTTTGAAATACCTGTTTGAAGAGACGAGTTACCGTACGGTCTATGCATCCTACTTTCCCGGAAACGACGCCTCCCGGCGTGTGATGGAAAAGTGCGGTATGCTATATGATCATTCTTCTGAAAAGGAATTGAGCTATCTGGGAGTCGAGAGAGATCTCATCTACTATGTGATAAGAAAGGAACGGTTATGAATAAGTTTATTGCCTACTGCGGTCTGGACTGCGAAAGCTGCGAAGCCCGTATTGCCACAATCAACAATGACGATGCGCTGCGCAGAAAAGTCGCTACACTGTGGTCGGAACTCAACAACACAGAAATTACACCGGAAATGATCAACTGCTCCGGATGCCGGATAGACGGCGTGAAGACCCCTTACTGCGATTCACTCTGTCCGATTCGCGCGTGCGCAAAGCAAAAAGAAATCGAGACCTGCGGGGCCTGCCCGGAAATGAAGATTTGTGAGAATCTCCATGCAATCACTCAAAACAACGAGGACGCTCTCTTTAGACTGAAAAGCGGGAACTGACTACAATTTGGGAGTATTTCAAGTGAAGATACTGGTCCTGAACGGAAGTCCTAAAAGGGACAAGAGCGATACCATGCACATTACCCGAGCATTCCTGAAAGGCATGCAGGAAGCAGGGTTACATGATATACATATCATCGACACCATTGACCGGCATATCGAATACTGCACTGGCTGCTTTGCCTGTATGCATAACGGCGGTAAATGTATCCATGATGACGATATGAAAGTGATTCTGGAGGAAATCCTGGAGAGCGAACTACTGTTGTTCAGCTTCCCTCTGTATTGCTATGGGATGCCCGCATCTCTGAAAGCTCTGCTGGACCGAACGCTTCCCCTCTCCAATATGGCTATGCAAAGGGTCGGGGAACGTTACCGACACGTTGGTCAGACAAATTTCAGCCATCTTAAATACATGATGATCTGCGGCTGCGGTTTCCCTAACAGTAAACAGAACTTTGAACCGGCGGTCATGCAATTTAAACTGTGCTTCCCTGGTAATCACACGATCATAACTGTTCCCGAAAGTCCTATGTTCAACACACCGGAAGCTTCAATCGTGACCTCACCAAGGCTGGAACTGATCAGCCTTGCCGGACGGCAATACGCTGAAAAGGGAGAGATCGAGGAACAACTGCTGACTGAGATCATTTCTCCCATGATCCCCGAAGAACAATACGCTGCCATCGTGAACGGCAGCGCGTAATCGAGAGAAATACTGTTTCAGATCAGAAAAGCAGTAACGGCATAAAGAGAAACAGTCAGGAGAAGGTGGAAAGTCAGATTGAATGTCAGCAACGAGAAGAAGGACGCCGTTATATATATCCACGGCAAAGGCGGCAGTGCTAAAGAGAGCGAACATTACGCGCCTCTTTTTCCTGACAGCGAGGTGATCGGTCTGGATTACAGGTCATTTACTCCGTGGGCGACAGGGGAAGGGATCCGAGAAGCTGTCATAGAGCTGCAGGATGCATATAAAAACATCACACTGATCGCTAACAGCATCGGCGCATATTTCAGCATGAGCGCAGGGATTGACACACTGCTTCGCAAGGCGTATTTCATCTCTCCAATCGTCGATATGGAGCGGCTGATCCGAAACATGATGGTCTGGGCAAATGTGACGGAGGAGGAACTGCACAGTAAAGGGGTGATCCCCACTTCCTTTGGAGAAGACCTCTCCTGGGTGTATCTCTGCTACGTACGGGAACATCCTGTTTGGTGGAACGTATCGACCGAGATTCTATATGGGAGCGCGGATGAGCTGACCGACTATGAAACGATCGTGGCCTTTGCGAAAGTACACCGTGCCGGACTGACAATCATGAACGGAGGGGCGCACTGGTTCCACACACCGGAGGAGATGGCCTTTCTGGATGATTGGATCAGGCGGCGATAGAAGTTGGTCATAAGTCTGGTGATCCTCATTCGTAGGGAACGTGCGTCTTTCAGTTGGCCTAATGCGGGCAGGTTCTCTTTGCTCGAGCAAGGCTTATGTTATTTCCTGTCTGCCTTTTGTGAAAAGCTCAGTTACAAAAAGCGCAGTACTATAAGTTATACCGGACGACGAACAGCTTTTGGTCGAATAACATGAAAAACCTCTTGACTCTCACACTGTGTCAGGCATTATGCTGTACGCGAGCTCAAAATCAGCGACAGGAGGTACCCCTATGCTGAAAATCGGAGAATTCTCAAAGTTGTCCAGAATCAGTGTCCGAATGCTCCGCCACTATGATGAGATCGGTCTCTTAAAGCCGGCCAAAATCGACCGTTTCACGGATTACCGGTATTACAGAGAGGATCAGCTGCCGACAGCTGGCCGCATTGCCGCGCTGAAAGAGATAGGCTTCTCTCTTGCAGATATCATCAGGATCCTTGAAGTATATGATGACAGGGAACAGATGGAGAAGTTTTTCTCTGTTCGCCAGCAGGAACTGGAATCCTTATCAAAAGATACGGAGCACAAACTGACACTTCTGGACGCAGCAAGAAAACAGCTGAGAAAGGAAGAGGATATGAGTTATAACGTTTCCATCAAGACTATTCCCGAGCGCTATGCAGCTACTGCCCAAATGACGATCCCGCGTTATGAAGACGAAGGGATAATATGGGAAAAGATTACAGAAGAGACCTCGAAGATGGGCATCTTGGAAGATGATCTCTGCCTGTGTGCGGTGACTTACCTTGACGGTGAATATAAAGAAGAGAATGTGGAAATGATGGCCTGGAAGACTGTCAGGGGAAGCTATCCGGATACGGAGCATGTGAAGTTCCGCACGCTTCCGGAGGTTACGGTGGCCAGCTGCACCTACCAGGGCAGCTACTCCCAGATCACAGACGTCTATACTGCGGTTATCGCATGGATGGATGCAAACGGCTATGAGCCCGCTGAACCTATGTTCAACATCTACCATGTCAGCCCGCATGAAACGCAGAACCCGGACGAATTCGTAACGGAGATATGCTACCCGATAAAAAAGAAATAATCGTTTCTGTGGTCTTTGACCTTGATATTCCAAAGTCCGAGACGTCCGCCAATACTGACGGACTCATCAGGCCGGGAACGATGAATAAGGAGGATATCCCGATGGCTTTCGATTTCAAAAAAGAGTACAAGGAGTTTTACATGCCGAAGAACAAACCCGGCATCATTACGGTTCCGCCCATGAATTACATCGCTGTCCGCGGGCAGGGCGACCCCAATCAGGAGGATGGAGAGTACAAACTGGCGATCGAATTGCTGTACGGCATCTCTTATACCATAAAGATGAGCAAAAAGGGCGACCGCCGTATCGAAGGTTATTTTGATTTCGTCGTCCCTCCGCTCGAAGGCTTTTGGTGGCAGGACGGTGTTCAGGGCGTTGACTATGCACATAAGGATGACTTCCGGTGGATCTCAGTGATCCGCCTTCCGGATTTCGTTACCGCAGATGATTTCGCATGGGCAGTTGAGGAAGCGACAAGGAAAAAGAAGACCGATTTCTCCAAGGCAGAGTTCATGACCTATGACGAAGGACTGTGCGTCCAATGCATGCACCTGGGTCCTTATGATGATGAGCCAGCGACTGTAGCCATGATGCATGAATACATGGAAGGACAGGGCTGCGTTCTGGACATAACCGAGCAGCGGATGCACCATGAGATCTATCTGAGCGACGCCAGGAAAACAGCCCCTGAGAAGCTGAAAACAGTTATTCGGCATCCGATCAGGAAAGGCTGAGAGCCCGCCTTAGAATCCGAACAGGGACAACCAGGGCTGAAGATGATAAGGAAATACCGTTCTGCTTCTGAATACCATAGCAGAACGGTATTCTTTTTTTCCGATACTCAATGTCCATACAAGGACGATTCCAGATCAAATCTTTCTTATGGTCGTTTTCCGTTTTCGTGGGAATGTCCTTTGCTAAACGGCACTTCCGTCTTTTCTGATGCTATTTTCGGCGATCTTCATCATGATCGCGCATTCGATCCTTTTTTTAAAGAGTATGCAGCCGTATTCATAGATTCCCAGAATGTCCCCGGTAGCATGGAAAGCATTTGCCGCGCATCCGCCTGAGCAATAAAGCTTTGCCCAGCAGTCCCTGCAGCCTTCTCTGGAATACGCACTGCAGGCTGCGAATCTGTCGCGCAGCGCAGTGTTGGTTATCCCGTTATAGATATCTCCCATTTTGTAGCCCTCTTCACCGACAAACTGATGGCACGGGTAGAGATCTCCCGTGGGGGTGACCGCCAGATACTCGGTCCCGGAGCCGCATCCTTTGAGCCTTTTATATATGCACGGACCACCTGTCAGATCGAGAATATAGTGATAGAAGGTGATCGGGTGCCCTTCCTTCTTTCTTCTGAGCATCTCTTCTGCAAGAAGCTCGTACTGTTCCAATACGATGGGCAGGTCTTCTTTTGTCAGGGCAGCTTCATCGTCGGGTGCGCATACCACCGGTTCCATGCTCAGCTCGGTAAACCCGAGGTCAGCCATGTGCATGATATCCTTAAAGAAGTCCGAATTGGCGTGAGTGAAGGTCCCGCGCATATAATAGCTTTTGTCCCCGCGCTCCTTCACGAATTTCTGGAATTTTGGAACGATCTTATCGTAGCTTCCGTGCCCGGCATAATCTACCCTCTTCGCGTCGTGGATCTCTTTGCGCCCATCCAGACTCAGAACAACGTTGGTAAATTCCCTGTTGGAAAAATCTATCACGTCATCGTCGATGAGTACTCCGTTGGTTGTGAGCGTAAAACGGAAATTCTTGCCGTGCTTTTCTTCAAGGCTCCTCGCGTAAGCCACGGTGTCCTTGCAGACCTGCCAGTTCATCAAAGGCTCCCCTCCGAAGAAGTCCACTTCCAGGTTGCGCTGCGTTCCGGAATTGGAGACAAGGAAATCAATAGCTTTCTTTGCCTTTTCCAGGCTCATGACCGCCCTTTCACCATGGTAACGTCCCTGGGAAGCAAAGCAGTAGGAGCAATTGAGATTGCAGGTATGGGCCACATGCAGGCACAGGGCTTTGACGTGGCTCTTCCTGTCGACGGCTCGCTGGGCAAGCTTGCCGTAGGGGTCCTCGGTGAACAGCTTGCCACCAGTCTTCAGCTCCTCCACCTCTTCCAGACACTCTTCTATCTCCGAAACAGGGATATCGGGGTGCTTTTCGGCCATGATGGCAACGATCTCTTCCCTGGAATGCCCTTCGTAAAGCGATATCACGTCATATGCAGCCTCGTCCACGTTCAGGACGCTGCCGGAGTAGGTGTCCAGGACGATATTGTATCCGTTCAGTTTGTATTGATGTATCATTCTATCCCCTCAACTAAAAAATGCTGCCGGTACGGCAGCATGAAAAGCCAGGTTATTTCTTCGCTTTTTCGCACTGCTGGTTAGCCACCCCGCAGGATGTCTTGCACGCGGATTGGCAGGATGTCTGGCATTCGCCGCAGCCGCCGGTCTTCTCAGAGTGCTTCAGATCGATAACTTCTATAGCTTCGATGTGCTTCATATCTTACTCTCCTTTTTGACACGCCTAAAGCGCTTTTATAAGTATATAATAGATTTTGTTTCTTGTCAATCCTCGCCTCCTTCAGCAGGCTCGGGCTCTGTGCTGACCGCACTTCCAAAGAAAGCATCAGGAGCTATCGATCTTATGATATCTGCCTGAGCGCTGTCTGCGATCCTGTCGCATCCTGTGAAGGCTTGCCGGCCTATCTCAGCTAAGTTCTCTCCCAATCTCAGCGTTTCCAGCGCGCTGCAGCCTTCGAACCCGCCTCTTCCTATACGGACGAGCGAATCCGGAAGGATTGCTTCCTTCAGATTAAGGCAATATGCAAAAGCAAATGATCCGATGGATATTAGCCCTTCAGGAAAGTTGATCCCCTTTAATGAAGCACAGGCCCCGAAAGAAGCGAGCCCGATGCGCTCCACCGTACCCGGAAGGGTGACTTTTTCTATGACAGTGTTTTCTGCGAAAGCCCCATCGTCAATCGCCCGGATACGATCGGGAACTGTAACTTCCTTCCCATCCCCGAAATAATGTACAAAAACATCGTTTATGATGAGAAAGCCGTTATCGTCGGCAAGCGAGTCCTGATGGCGGAAAAGCTCGCATGCGGCGCGGGTAAGATTCTTTGGAACGCTGACGCTCTTTATACCGAAATCTCCGGCGAACACGTCGTCGGCGATCTGTTTTATTTTTTCGTTAAAGACCACAATGGATACTGCAGGGCAGTTTGCGAATGCCCTGGGATCCACTATACGTGCTTCGGCGGGAAACCTCACCGCAGTTATGGCGGAGCAGCCTTCGAAAGCGCTCCTGCCGATGCCTATGCAGCCTTCGGGTATAGACAATCCTGACAGCTTTATGCAGCCTGAGAAGCATTCATCCTCGATGACGCTGATATTCTCCGAAAACTTCACGGTCGAAAGCTCCGCGCAGTTCCTGAATGCCTTTCTGCCTAGGTAAGTAAGTGACGAAGGCAGATCGGCCTTTCTCAGCAGGGAGCACCCCTCAAAGGCGCTTTCTTCGATCCGCCTGATACCTTCATGGAAAACGATATCGGTTAGCTGTTTGTTATCCTTGAAAGCTTCCCTGCCTATAATGGCGGCCTCCTCGGGGACAACGACCCTTTTGGCGTGTCCGGTATACGAGATGAGTACGCCTTCCGCTATATTGAATCTTCTAAAAGAGGTTTTCGTTAATCTCCTCCCAGGGGAATGTGATGTCTGTGCGTCCGAAATGTCCGTAGGCGGAAGTGGCGGAGTATATCGGGCGTTTCAGATCAAAGAGGTCAATGATGGCGTCCGGACGGAAATCGAATTTCTCCGCAGCCAGCTGAGCCAGCTTGTCATCGCCGTATTTACCGGTACCGGAGGTGTTTATGGCTATCGATACAGGGCGCGCCACTCCTATCGCATAGGCCACCTGGATCTCGCACTGACGGGCAAGCCCTGCGGCTACTATATTCTTGGCGGCATATCTTGCCATGTACGCGGCGCTGCGGTCCACCTTGCTGGGGTCCTTGCCGGAGAATGCTCCTCCGCCGTGGCGGGCATAGCCGCCGTAAGTATCCACGATTATCTTGCGGCCGGTCAGCCCGCTGTCTCCTTTGGGCCCGCCTTCCACGAATCTTCCGGTGGGATTTACGTAGATCTTTAGCTTGTCATCCAAAAGATCTCCCGGCAGAGTCGGCATGATTACCTTTTCGATGATGTCTCGCTCTATTTGATCGTGCTCCGCTTCCGGCTTATGCTGGGCGCTGACGACTACGGTGTCTATCCTGATCGGTTTATCACCGTCGTATTCCACCGTCACCTGGGTCTTGCCGTCCGGGCGGAGATAATCGAGCACGCCGTCCTTGCGGACCTTCGCCAGGCGCTTTGCCAGAGAGTGAGCATAAAATATCGGAGCGGGCATAAGGGTCTCAGTCTGATCGCAGGCGAAGCCGAACATGAGTCCCTGGTCGCCGGCTCCGTGGCCGTCGTTGGTGCCGGAAAGCTTTTCTTCCAGCGACCTGTCCACTCCCAGGGCGATATCAGGGCTCTGCTCGTCGATGGAGATCATGATACCACAGGTTTCGGCGTCGAAGCCGTACTTGGCCCTTGTATATCCTATCTCCCTGATGGTATCCCTAGCTGTCTTGTTTATATCCACGTAGCATTCCGTCGTGATCTCTCCGACTATGAGCACAAGGCCTGTTGTTGCAATGCATTCGCATGCAACGCGGGAATTTTTGTCTCCCCTGAGCATTTCATCCAGAACAGCGTCGCTGATAGCGTCGCAGAGTTTATCCGGATGTCCTTCGGTAACGGATTCGGAAGTGAACAGATGTCTCATTGGTATCTCCTTATACTTTTAATATGCTAATTATCTGATATCCCTGGGTCAGAAGGACTGATCCCTCATTAATTCATCGTTTTGCGGCAGATATATTACCGCTCAGTTTCGCACGGTCTCCTTCTCCTCGTTCCAGGCTTTCTCCGAAAGGTACACGTAATGGTATATGTCCCCGTTGGCGTCGGTCATGATGAGGTGGAAATCACCGCTGGCTTCATCCACATTGAATTCATAAGTGGTCGATGTATCCCCGACTGTCATCGTGAGGGTGCCGTTTCCCCCTGTAACCTTCAGGCTTTTGGTCGTCTCGCTCATCGTGCCGTCCATATTGTCGAAGTATTCGGTGTATACGCCAGAGAAGTCCTCTTTTATCTCCATCTTCACGCTACCCGATTCTACCGGCTTTGTATTGATGTATACGCTGTCCAGATACCAGATGCCTACCGTTGCGGAAAGCTCCTTTGAGTGCTCCTTATATGCGGCGCATCCGGATAAAAGCAGTACAAGGCATATGAAAGCGGCAAGGGCCGCAGCGATTTTCTTTTTCATGATCCCTCCGTAATGAACAGACTATATCGGATTATAGCAAAGTTGCAGGCACGTTAGCACCTGTAAGCTTGTTTTTATGAAATATTAATTCTATCTCCCGAGATCTATGTAATTGTATGGGATACCCATTTTGTCAAGGGCCTGCGTTTCCGCCCTGCGGCAGGTAAACAGCAGTATCTGCCTTTTATCTGAGGCTTTGGCGAGGAGCGTCATGATATTCATGAGCCTGTCCTCGTCGTACTGAACAAAGCAGTCGTCCAAGATTATCGGGATGGTCTTATCGGGGACGATAAGGTCCGCAGCGGCAAAGCGCACCGCGAAGTAGCATTGGTCTATCGTGCCTCCGGAAAGATCTTTCAGATCTACCAGCTTGTCCGCCGCCTCATCCCGTACCTGAATGGTGAGCTTGTCGGAAACGTATACCTTCGTATATCTGCCGCCCGTGACCGTGCTGAGAAGTTCGGAAACATAATCATTGAACTTTCCGGAAATATATCCTTTTATATCTCCCGAGATCCTTACTATCGACTCCTGAGCATCTGAATACGCCCGGTATCTCCTGTCAAGATCATCTATCTCGGCATTTACCGAGGCGATGTCCTCGGTGATCTCGCTGACTGGTCTTGAGTGCGATTCGCTTTCCCCGATGGCGCCCTTGAGCCTGGATACCTCCTCGGTGAGGCGGTTGTATTCGTCATAGGTCTCCTTCTCTTCCTGAGCGAGCTTCAGTACATAATCTTCTGGCAGATCACCGCTTGCCCCGGCGGCGATCGCCGCCTGAGCCTTCCCTGCAAGGGTCTCCTCGTCCAGATCACCCAACTGGAGGGTTGCTGCCTTCAGTGCTTCTTCATATCTAACCTTGGCGATCTCCCTGGCGCGTATCTTGGCGTATTCCCTGTCAAGAGCCTCTTCGTCTTCGCAGCGGGCAGATCTCAGGATGGAAGACAGGAGCTGCCCGTCATCCTTTAGCTTAATCTCAAGTTCCTTGGCCCTTTTCAGTCCTGCTTCGACGTTTTGCACCGCCTTGTCCTTCTCTTTGGTCAGCTTCGCAATCTCGCTCGACAGGTATTCAGCCCTCTCGAAGATGTCGCTGAGCTCCATTAAGTCCGAAGCTCCGTATTTGGACAGGAAAGACGACAGCTGTTCCCTGTATGCAACTTCCAGTCCGGTCCTTTTAACAATACTGTCGTATTCCTTTTTTATCGCCCTGCTGCTGAACAGGAAGTACATCAACGCCCCCACGGAGACGGCGCAGAGTACGGCACCTATGAGCGCGAATTTGAACCAGTTCGCATTGGATGAAACGAGCCCGATCAGAGCCAGGATCGCCGAAATGCCCGCAAAGCCTGCAGAGATCATAAGGGATATTAGTTTCATCCTGTCTGCCATGACGAATCTCTCCTCGATCAGAGGAGCTCTCTCGTCGTTCTCTCTCTCGTCCTTTATACGTGTGAGCTCTTTAGTTACGTTCTCGAATATGGCGGCATCCTTTACGGCATCCTGCATATCCACTTGTTCCTGAGAGAGTTCCGCGAGCTTTTCCTCCAAAGCGCGGGACTCTTTCTGTGCTTCAGAATAATCCAGGAGCGTCCTGCTGTATTCTTCTCTGGCGTCGGTCATCATGGCCTTTACCTCGCCATAGCGCCTGTATTCGCCTTCGCTGACCCTCACAGGCTCGTTCATTATGTCATTGAGTCCCTGGAGCGATGATGTCGCAGCCTTGAATTT
>JAIKVR010000096.1 GCA_024685545.1 Eubacteriales bacterium
AAATTGGCACTGTCCACACCCATCCGCGAGAGGTTCGCGGAGACCAGCGTTTCATCGATCCCTCGCATAATGCACATGTCCCTCAGTGACCCTTTCAAAGAATGAAACTGCTGGGGAAGATATGAGATAATCAGCTGTGAGGACAGATTGACGATGCCCGTGTGAGGGATGTCTTCTCCGAGCATCAGCCGCATGAGGGTGGATTTGCCACTTCCGTTTGGGCCTGACAATAATATGCGCTCTCCCCTGTTAAGCTCGAAAGTGATATGCTCTGCAACGGTCTTCCCGCTGTAAGCAACGCCGACATCGTTCAGATACAGCAGCCTTTCCCTGTAAAATCCGCGCGGCACCATCATAAGCTCGTCATCCCGCTCTTTATCCTTCAGAAGTGCTTTTTTCTCTTCGATTGCTTTATTCTGTCTGGCCTCAAAATCCTTTACGCGCTTCATCAGCTTAGCGCTTTTATGACCTACATAACCTCTGTCGGGACGAAGTCCGGAGGAATCCTTACCGCCTTTTTTGGTCTTTTCAACGTCGTTCGCCCAGCCTGCTCCCCTGCGGGCGGCCTGCTCCAATCTGCTGATATCATCCTTCAATCTCCTGTTCTCCGCCTCTTCCCGTGACTGTCTCTCGTAAAATGCTTTCTCCCAATCCGAATAATTGCCTTTCATGAGCTCTATAGTGGCCCGGTTGATGGAAAGGATATGATCTACGCACCCATCAAGAAACGCACGGTCGTGGGAAACGACGATAAAGCCTCTCTTACGGTTCAGATAGCGGCTGACAGTCTCTCGTCCGACCGCATCCAGATGGTTGGTCGGCTCATCTATGAGCAGGAATCCGTTCTTCCTTAGAAACATGCAGGAGAGCATCAGTTTTGTCTGTTCACCCATACTCAGGGAGGCAAAATTCCTGTCGAGCATAGCCGTGTCGGCATCCATCAGCGACAGCTCGCGCTCAATGCGCCAGCGTTCGGCCCCGTCCGAAAGCATTTCTGCGATGTCAAAAGAAGTGCCTGAGCTGTCAGGCACTTCAAACGGGAAATACGTAAAGTTCACCGATGAGCTTATTCGACCCGAATACTCGTATTCACCCATGAAAAGCTTCAGCAGAGTCGTCTTGCCTTTGCCGTTGCGTCCGATAAGTCCCAGCTTCCAATCAGTGTCAAGTGTCAGATCAACGTGGTCGAATATGCTTCCCGGAACACTGTCATATGAAAAAGTGAGTCCGGTCATCCTTATTTCAGACATTCCGTTCTATTTAAGGAAACCGCTGACGATCTCCTCCTCCGCTTCTTTTTCTGTCAGACCCAGGGTCATGAGCTTAATCAGCTGCTCACCTGCGATCTTGCCGATAGCCGCCTCGTGAATCAGGCTGGCCTCAGTGGAATTGGCGTTCAGGGCAGGGGTAGCTGAAACGGTCGCTTCGTCCATTATTATCGCATCGCATTCAGTGTGACCGCTGCATTCGTTGTTGCCATTGATGTATGAGATAAAGGTCTGTGTGGAATGATCTCTGGCTACAGAGCGTGATACCACGTTTGCCGAGGAATGAACCCCGTCCAGGTCGACGCTGAATTCCGTCGTCGCGTGCTGAGATCCGTGAGTCATGATCTTTTCGCTGATCGTTATTGTCGCGTTATCCTTCAAATGGGCTTCGGTCCTGCGCATAGTGGAGTCCACACCCTTGATCTGAACGGTATCCATCTCCATGAAGGCGCCTTCTTCCAGATAGCAGACAGTCTTAGGGTTCATCACGTTTTCCCCTAGCCCGTCGCCCTCGCCGTAGTGCTTTTCCACGTACTTGACGTGGGAATTTCTGCCGATATGGAAAGTATGGACGCCGTCGTGGCGCGTTTCATGGCCTCCGCAGTTGCTGATGCCACACCCGGCGACAATGACGACATCCGAGTCTTCACCTATATAGAAATCGTTGTATACTACTTCAGACAGCCCGCTCTGGGAAAGAATTACCGGGATATGTACGCTCTGGTTCTTCGTTCCGGGTTTGATTATGATATCGATCCCTGAGACATCGGTTTTGGAAACGATGTCTATATTTGCGGTGGAAGCTCGGGAATCCGTTTTGCCGTTAAGTCTTATGTTGTATGCTCCTTCCGGGACCTGATGAAG
This sequence comes from Eubacteriales bacterium, assembly GCA_024685545.1. GTDB lineage: Bacteria > Bacillota > Clostridia > Eubacteriales > Anaerofustaceae > JAAYHF01. Next base: position 2,133 of record JAIKVR010000096.1, read on the forward strand.
CCCGGCGATCTCCATGAGAATATTACGCTGTATCTTATCTAATGCCATCTTATACTGCCTCCTGACTGCTCATCCCCTTGCAAGCAACTGTCGTACCTGTCAAAGTGGGCAGAATCTCGTCCCTCGGTCCGGCAGTCTTGACCCTGCCTGAGTCTATGACCACGATGTTATCTGCTATGCTCAGTATCCTTTCCTGGTGACTGATGAGGATGACAGCACCGTTAAGCTTTTTTCTTAAGAACTCAAAGACTTTGATCAGCGAATTGAAGCTCCACAGATCGATACCGGCTTCCGGTTCATCGAACAGGGCGATGCGTGTGGATCGGGCTATGACAGTAGCTATCTCAATGCGTTTGAGTTCCCCTCCGGAAAGGCTGGCGCTGACCTCCCTGTTAATGTAGTCCTTTGCGCATAAGCCGACAGAAGAAAGGTACTCACAGGCTTCGTCAAGCTTGACCTTTTTCCCGCATGCCATATCGATAAGATCTCTGACCGTTATGCCTTTGAAGCGGACGGGCTGCTGAAAGGCGTAGCTGATGCCCTTTTTAGCCCTTTCCGTAATACTCAGTCCTGTTATATCCTCGCCGTCGAGAATGATCCTGCCGGATGTAGGCGTTATAACACCGGAGATCACCTTGGCCAAAGTCGATTTTCCTCCGCCGTTCGGGCCGGTGATCGCAGTGAATCCTTCGTTGAATTCAACGCTCACATCATCAAGTATTCTTTTTACAACGTCGTCCTCGGTGACCTCATAAGTTATGTTTTCTAATTTCAGCATGGTTGCCTCCGCAATGAATTATATCATATTGTATGCCTTGTTACGGTAGTTCCTTCACTTATCTGTATTATGAGAAATACTTATGAATTCCTTTGCGATAACAGAGAGATGTGTTATCATTCAGTGTATACGGAGTTGATATGGAAGAAGATCCGGACAGTACGGACTGGTGTTGCAATAGAATAAAAATCCGCAGCATAACCGGGGGAATATCCCGTGGTTATGTTTTTTTGTGTTATGAACCCATTTCTTTGCATTCCGATACTCCCCAGCTTCTCTGGAGGCTCTCATGTCTGAGGGTGTAGTCACTGTCTTTCAAAACAGCAATCCATTCTATTCGGAGGTAAAATGAACGATATATTCGGGCAGCTTGTTCTGCAACTGCTGCTGATACTATCAAACGCTTTTTTCGCCTGCGCGGAAATAGCGGTGATAACAATAAATGACGCCAAGCTCACGCTCCTTGCGGAAAGCGGGAACAAAAGAGCTAAAAAACTCATCAAGCTCACTTCGGATTCTCCGCGTTTTCTGGCCACGATCCAGGTAGCAATAACTCTGTCGGGTTTCCTCGGAAGTGCCTTCGCGGCGGATACCTTCTCAGATATTCTGGTCGATAAACTAGTCGCAGCTGGGGTGACGATACCTGCGCATACACTTAATACTGCGGCAGTGATCGTGATAACGATCCTGCTCTCTGTCATCACACTGATATTCGGTGAGCTGGTTCCGAAGCAGCTGGCGCTGAGAAAAGCAGAGACGCTCGCATTGGGAATGGCAAACACCATTGCTTTCTTTTCAACGCTTTTCGGTCCGATCGTATGGTTCCTTACCGCTGTCACAAACGGCACACTAAAACTGTTCGGTATCAATCCTCACGAGATCCAGGATGAGGAGACCGAGGAAAACATACGAATGATGGTCGATGTCGGAAGCGACAAAGGGACTATTGATGAAGAAGAGAAGGAAATGATCATCAACGTCTTCGAATTTAATGACATCACTGCCGAGCAGGTGTCGACCCATCGCACCGAGGTCGTGATGCTGGATATGGACGAAGATGACGAGAACTGGTACAAGACCATAGTCGAAAACCCCCACGAGCATTATCCCGTATATCAGGACAGCGTGGATAATATCACGGGCATCCTCTCCACCAGAGAATACTTCCGCCTATCTGACAAAAGCCGCAAGAACGTCCTGGAAAAAGCTGTCAGTTCAGCCTGGTATATACCTTTCAGCATGAAAGCCGATGAGATAATGATGGCTATGAAGAGGACAGGCAATTTCTTCGCTGTTGTCATCGACGAATACGGCGGGACGGAAGGCATCATCACCCTCTACGATTTGGTCGAAGAGTTGGTTGGAGATTTCGATGACGAGGACAGAGAGTCGATAATTCCCTACGGAGACAATTCCTACTATGTTTCCTGTTCAGAAGATCTGGATAATCTTTCCGAGATACTTGATATCCCCCTCATCTCAGATGCAGAGACCGTCGGAGGCTGGGTAGTGGAAAATATGAACACAATACCGAAGGTCGGGGAGAGCTTTACCTATAAGAATCTTAAAATCACTGTCACATCCGCCACGCGGACGAGACCTGTCGAGATACTGGTCGAAGTAGCCGACAGTGAGATCATTGAAGATGAAAGCGGGGAAGCCGAGAAAACGAACTGATTGTCATATAGTACAGGTATTCCTAACTGAGTGATGCTATAAAACAATTCAGCAGGCATTTAAATCAAATGCCTGCTGTTTATAATTTTGCCATATTCGCTGTCAACCGCATCCGCTGACTTCTGCCGGATTATTTGACGCCCTGATTTATCCGTGTCCGTGCAAAGCCTATTGGCTGCTCAGTGTATGAAATTGAATTTGTCCACGGGGACCTTTTTCGGGATGCCGTATTTGTTTTTGCCGTCCTCCAACACCTTAAGGAGCCAAGCCATCGAATTGCCGATGACACGCATGATCCCCATGCCTTCGATATCCTGTTCGGCTTCCTCGGCGGAGTTGCCGTGTGTCATATTCCAATAGCAGGATGGCGCGATGATCATTCCGGAAATGCCAAAATACTTATTGATCTCCTCGTATGCAGTTGTCGTGCCCGCCCTTCTTGCGTTGACTACCGCAGCTCCGACTTTGTATTTAAATGTATAGCCTCCGGCAAAGAATACTCTGTCAAGAACAGATTTTACGCTGCCGTTGATGCCTGCGTAATAGACCGGAGCACCGATCACCATGCCGTCACAGGTCTCCATCGCTGCTATTACGTCGTTTGCTATATCATCATATACACAGCGGTTTTTCCCGCGGCATTTTCCGCAGTCGTTGCAACCGCGTACTGCAGTTTTCCCGATTTCCAGACGCATGGTCTCTATCCCTTTAGAGTTAAGTACGCTCTCCACTTCGGATAAAGCTCTTGAGACAGCACCGTTTTTATGGGGACTGCCGTTAAAAAGCAACACTTTCATTTTGATCCATCCTTTCAATTTAATACGTTTTCATTAATATATCACATTCCCCGGGATACTTCAATTTTGCTATGCCAAGACCAGAACCAAAACTTCTGGCAGGGACTTCTCCTCTACAGGAACAAACGCCCCCGATGTTCGGGGGCGCTCGTCCGGCATATTATATTTACTAAGAGGGGAAAATTATTGTCTATAAAATACCTGACAAACCTTAATCAAACCTTTAAAAACATAGTATTAATTCATTATTTCTTTATTTTTT
>JAIKVR010000006.1 GCA_024685545.1 Eubacteriales bacterium
TCGCCGCGGAAGGCGCGGGCGAGGATGGCTTTCTTCATGGAATCAATCTGTTCTATGACCTGATCGGCAGCGTCGGATGCTTGTTCCTGCTTTTCAATCAGGTTGTTTAGGACTTGAACAATTTCTATTTGTTCTTCAATAGACGGAACAGGAACAGGGATTGTGTTCATTTTTGCTTGTGTCATTTTAGGTTGTGCGCTTCCCGTCACATAGGGAAGAAGACTAATTGAGTTGATATAATAACATAGAAACTCCATTACCATGTCTTGGCTGGTGGTAAGGATATGCGCATGATTATTGACCCAGTACTGCCCCTCGGCAATGAACGCAATAGGCTTGCTCCTTGTAACAAGATTAGCCCCGTCTTCCCCAATAAGCAGATATTTACCATCAAAAATATACCGATCTACTTGGTCAATAACGCCAGAGGCTCCATAATAATCATACTTACGCTCAAGGTTTGCACGCTCTTCTTTGGACAGTGGAATTCGTTTGCTGTCATGATTTTCGGTGACCGAAGAAAAACTTTTCGTATTCCACTGGTCAGTAGTGATGTGATTATTGCGTCTCCAATCTGCTGTCAGTTCACCAGAAAACGCCTTATGTAGAATCGCCGCTTTGCGATCCTCAAAGCCATCCACGACGGCATGAGCCTTTTCCTTGGCCTCATCCAGTTTGGCAAACAGGCTTTCGATGCGGGCAACAATGCGCTGCTGCTCGGCAAGAGGTGGAACAGGTATGGAATAATTCTTGAATAACGGATAGTGCCGTCGATACCCCATGTTTGGGATGTCAATGCTATGAAGGGCATAGAAAAATGCCTTTGGCAAAAAGCATTCTTTGGGAGCCAACACCTTTACTCCATCTGCACCCTGAGCAAACGGGAAATCAACATACTTAATACACCTTGTGTGATCTCCAAATATGATTACAGGCAGCGTGCCAGTATACCGCATTTCATCATCATCAGAATATCCACCGACTATTTCCTGCCCTTGGTCAACGATGGCAAGACTACCCTCTTCGAGATAGTCCTTCTGCTGGATTTTCTTCTTACTATCAGTATGATTATCAAATGAATCAAGTAAGTGAATCCAACACCAGTTTCGCGGCACATGATATGGACGCCCTTCCTCTGGCACTAAAACCTGCGCAAGTTTTTCTTCTAGGGTCAGCACACTTTCTTTCTTTGCTGTCCGTGCCATATCACACCTCCGCGCTCTGGAGGGCTTTCAGCTCATTCACAACGCTCTGGAGCAGGTCAACCGCCTCTTCAAGCTGTGCAATAGCCTCTTCACCGCTCTCAATGGGGTCGGGCAAATCCTCATAGTCTACGATGGAATCAGCACGGATCAGGCCGAGGTCAAGGCTGTTGCCTTTGTCGGAAATCTGCTCACGGGTGAAGACGTTCCAGCGCTCATCCTGCACGGCTCGGCGGTCGAGGGCTTCATAGGCGGCTTCAAAGCCCGCAAAGTCCTCCTTCTTCAGCGGATTGGTCTTGCCGAAAGAGGGCATATTTGTCCGCAAGTCATAGAACCATACTTCGCTGGTGTTTCCCTTGTCGGTTTTACCACGGGTGAAGAACAGTACGTTGGTCTTGACCCCCTGCGCGTAAAAAATGCCAGTGGGCAGACGCAGGACAGTATGGAGGTTGCATTTATCCATCAGGTCAACGCGGATGCGCTCACCTTCACCGTCAGCAAAGAGAACGTTATCAGGCAACACCACCGCGGCGCGGGCATTTCCATCCGCTTTCAGACTGCGGTAGATATGCTGCAGAAAGTTGAGCTGCTTGTTGCTGGTAGGAAATGTGAAGTCATCACGGGTCGCACGCTCGCCGCCCTTCTTGGTACCAAAGGGCGGATTCGTCAGCACAAGGTCATAGCCCTTCATGCTCTTACCCTGATTGGAAAGCGTATCGCCCAACAGGATTTGTCCCTCAATATCGTGCAGCATGGCATTCATCAGCGCCAGGCGGTGGGTATCATGGACAAGCTCGCAGCCAGTAAAAGCTTCCTCGCGTTCAAACTTGGCAGTATCAGCGTCGAGGTCAAAGAAATCGTCGGTCTGATCCTTCACATACTGATGGGCAGCAATCATAAACCCAAATGTACCGCACGCGGGATCGTTGCAGCGTTCCCCTGCCTGCGGCTTCATCAGGCGTGTCATCACGTCGATGAGCACACGGGGCGTGAAATATTGTCCCGCGCCAGACTTCTTCTCGTTGGCGTTCTTCTCCAGCAGCCCCTCATACAGATTGCCAAGCCCCTCTTCGCGGGCAGAATACCAGTCGAGGCCATCAATAGTGGTGATAATCTTCTCCAGATTCTTAGGCTCGTCAATATTGGTAGCAGAACCCTGATAAATCTCACGAATGCGGCCTGTGCAGTTATCGCCCAGATAGCTGAGCAGGTCTTTGTAATACTTTTTCAGCTCAATGCCGCTTTTAGATGTCAGTACATCCCAGCGGTAATCTACAGGGATTTGTGCCTCTGCTCCCGTCTCCTTCGCCATTTTCAGAAACAGGATATAGGTCAGCTCCGTGACATACTGGTGATAGGTAATGCCGTCATCCCTGAGCACATTACAGAGATTCCAGAGTTTAGATACGATTTCCTGTGTGGTCATGCTACGTGTCCTCCATCATCGTACAGATACTCGTTGAGCTCCAGCACGATGCTTTCCAATTTATTCTGAAATACCTTGTTTATCTTGGCAAAGCCACCCTGTGCCTTAAAGCGACCATCCTCATCAAAGACGGATACATTCAGCACGGATTCCTCCATCAAATACTTTTCCATTCTGGAGATCCAGTTCAATTCCTGCTTGGAGAAGGAATGCGCCTTTTTCAGCCTGTCAACGGCTTTTCTGATTCTGGCCTCATGGCTGATCAGCGTGGAACCGATGGCATAGCGGCGAATCAGACTGATAATATCGGCGGTGATCTCTTCATTGGTCATCTGTGAAATCGCCGTATTGAGCTGCTGCGTGGTAAAGCCTTCTCTGTCCAGCGTCAGGCGCAGGCTTTTCAGGCTCTCGCGGGTCAGCTCCTTCGGTCTGGTGCAGACGATGTTCAGGGCAGCAATTTCATTCATGTTGGTCTTAATATAGGCTGCGAATGCATCCAGATAGTCTTCTGGGCGGCTGCCGCTGCCATAACCGCGCACATGATAAAGCAGCTCATCTTCGGCAAGAGATACGACAACGGGCTTGCTTCCGTTGTATCTGATTTCCTGCATCCTGCGGATCGCGTCAGCATAGGCCAGCAGACGTTTCTTCGCATCTTCTGGCCTGCACTGCTGAACCTCGAAAATAACCTGTGTCGGGTCTTTGCCGCCTGTCATGCTGATAAAGTGCTCCATGTCCTCGCCGCTCATGCTGCGCTTTTTCCGCTGCATTTTTGCAAGAATCTGGTTTATCTGGTACTGAACCTGCTTCTCATCCTCCATAACCTCCAGCCCGTCAAAGAGCTGGTTGAAGGTCGTTGCGGGGTTCGCAACAACAGGCTTCATGGTGTTTACTTCTTCCAGCGAATCATAGACGCCAACAGGATCATAAATTTCAAAGTGGGTCTTATGAATCTCTGGGCAGAGGCGGGTCGCACGTCCCATCATCTGCTCAAATAGAATACGGCTTTTGATTCGGCGCATGAATACCAGCGTCGTAATCTCAGGAACGTCAATACCCGTAGTCAGCAAATCAACCGTGACGGCAATGCTGGGATAACGCTCGTTCTTGAAGCGTTTGATAGCCTCTTGAATCTTTTTCCGATTTCCGCCGCCGACGCTGCCAGTGATTTTCATAATGGCATCATTGTCCACGCCGTACTCGGAATAAATCTCTTTCAAGATTTTCACAATCATATCGGCGTGCTGATCGTCCACGGCATAAATCAGCGTCTTTCCCTGCAGTTCAGGGCATTCGGGATCAATGTCACGGGCAATCTCCGTAAGAACGGTGCGGTTGAAGTTCTCCGTGATTACCTGCCGATTGAAATTCTCAATGTCGAAATCAAGCTCATCATCCAGCAGCTCACTGTTCGTGATTTCACCCGTAACTGCGTCATAGACAATGACGGTATCCCCTGACTTATAGTGGATGCCCTCTTTGCTGAGCTTGGTTTTCAGCTCATGCGGTGCATCATGGTCAACCAGATACCCCTCAATAACCGCTTCACGATAGGTGTATTTGAAGACAGGCTGACCGAAAATCTGTGTGGTCTGCAGAGCAGGCGTTGCGGTCAAAGCAATACGGACAGCATCGAAGTATTCCACGACGCTGCGATATTTGCTCTGATAATCGAGCTGGTCACGGTACAGAATCTCATCGTCACCCATCTCTTTATCGAGGATATAGCCACGGTGCGCCTCGTCGATAATCACAAGGTCATAATCTGTAACAGCGGGCATGGTGTCATCATCGTTGTACAGGATGCGCTTGACCATGCTCTGAACCGTGGCAACCTGAATACGGGTTTCCTTATCGATAGTCTTATCATCAAGCCCCTTGATATTGTAAATATCATCAAGGGTCATCAGGTCTTCCAGTTTTACTTCCTTGAATACGTCTTCCGCCTGTTCACCGAGCGCATTGCGGTCAACAAGGAAGAGGATTCTACGGAAACGGCCTGTTTTCAGGAAGCGGTATATCATTCCAAGGACAGTACGCGTCTTACCAGTGCCCGTTGCCATTGCCAGAAGAATGTTCTGCTGGCCGTCAATAATGGCCTGCTCTGCCGCGCGAATAGCTTTAAGCTGGTACTCACGGAGATTCAGCCCGTCTTTATCGCGCAGAAGGTCATAGGGCATATCCTGTAAGCCCTGATTTCCAGCAGCTATATCCTTTTCCAGCATTTCCATGATGCCCGTCGGGCTGATCCAACCATGAAGGGCTTTGGGTGCATTGTAAGGCAAACGCAGATCAAGGAACCAGATTCCGCTCTTTGTATCATACTGCTCCAGATAGGGACGGCCATTCGTGGCAAATGTAAACGGAACCTTAAACTCTCCCCATGTGCCAATCTGATACTGCGTGTCTTCGCTGCGGATGTTTCGGGAATAGTCCTTGCACTGATAGTCGATGACGGAAGGAATATCCTTATGGATAGCCTTAGCCTCAATCGTCGCTACCATCTGCAGATCTACAAAGAGCGCATAATCGGCATAGCCCTTATTGCCCACGGTAGAATCTGTCGGCCATTCAGCAATGGCAATACAGCGGCCTTTTGCAGGGCGTGTTCCCTTGGAATACCGCAGATTGTCCGTATCTGCCTCCCAGCCGACCTTCCGAAGCTGCTCGTCTATCATGTAGCGCGTTTCCGCTTCGGATTTGACACGCTGGCTGGCTGCTTTCTGAGCCTGCTTTTTTCTCGCGTTAGGATCAACCTGCTCAGAAGCGGCAGCCGCGTCCTCTGCCTCTTTCAGGAGCTCTTCTTCCTTGCTCTCTTCGGCAGCAGTATCGGCGGGCATAGATTGTGTTGTAGGCTCAGGCATTACAAACGGTTGGTTTTGATAATTCCAATCGCCATAGGTCTGCATGAACCACTCACAGAGGCTATAGGCCATCTGCAGCAAGGTCTTTCCCTCTTCTACAGAAGCATAATTCTCATGGACTGCTTTGTTTCTAACTTTTCTCAGCGCATGGAGTATGTCAGAAAGGTCACGAGTAATCATCCCTTCCCGAAGCAGCGTGTCGATGCGTACAACCGCTGAGTTATCATACGGCAGAGGGATTCTATCGTAAGAGAAGATTAGATTTACAATCGTCTCCCCGATCATGCCCAGCTTCATCAGGCAGGAATTGGAATCAGAATAGCAGTATTGCTCTGCCAATCCTCCAAAGTTAGCCAAAACAGGGAACGTACTCTGCAGAAATTCGAAATTCGACTTCATTACGTCCGCCCCCCTTTCAAGCAATCTCGTCTGGAATGAACTCCATTACATCACCGATATCACACTGCAAGACAGAACAAATCTTTTCCATGGTTTCCATGGTAACGGCCTGATTCTTACTGAGCCTCGCCATCACGTTTTGGCTAACCTCAGCCTTTTCTTTCAGGTCTTTCCGTTTCATGTTCTTGTCGATCAGCAGTTTCCACATTTTGTTGTAGCTGATACTCATAGTCGTAGCCCTCCATGCGTACAGTCCACCTAATGATAATACTATAGCATAAATAAGCACTTGTATCAATGTATATATCACGGTGAAATGATTTTTTGGCACGCTTTACTTCAAATCTATTGCTTTCGCATTATTTAGTATTCCAAAAAAAAACCGGACTGCTATTAATGTAACAGTCCGGTTTCTTTTTTACCAATCCGGTCAGACAGATGCCCAAATTCTTTTGATACAAAGCTTTCTTATGAGCACCCGCCGTGTGTTTCCAGAGTTTTTCGATGTCTTCTGATTTCGATTAACGCTTGCTGAACTGCGGTGCCCTACGGGCTTTTTTGAGGCCGTACTTCTTCCTTTCAACCATTCTCGCGTCTCTGGTGAGCAGTCCGGCTTTTTTAATCTCCTTTTTGAGATTGCCATCTGCCAGCACAAGCGCTCTGGCTACGCCGTGGCGAATAGCGCCTGCCTGTCCTGAGAGACCACCGCCAAATACATTGACAATGACATCGTACTTGGTCGTAGTCCCTGTAAGAGTAAGTGGTTGCTTGGCTACGATCCGGAGGATTTCTGTAGGCAGGTAATCCTCGATCGTCTTGCCATTGATCTTGAAGGCTCCGTTTCCGGCCTTAACGATGACCCTGGCTACCGAAGTCTTTCTTCTGCCTGTTGCCATTACCTGATCAGCCATTGTAAGCCTCCTTCCCGAGTTCATACTTTATAGGTTTCTGCGCTTCCTGCTCATGCTCAGGTCCAGCATAGACGTGGAGTTTCTTAAACTGGGCGTCGCCAAGTTTATTGTGAGGAAGCATTCCCTTAATGGCCTTCTCCACTACGAAAGTGGGTTTGGTCTTCATGAGATCCTTGTACTTGCGGAATTTTTCGTTTCCCGCATATCCGCTGTGGGTAAAGTAGGTCTTCTCCTCCAGCTTTTTGCCGGTAAGAACGATTTTATCGGCATTGACTATAATTACATAATCTCCCGTATCGATATTGGCTGTATAGCACGGTTTGTTCTTGCCGCGAAGCAGTACGGCAGCAACTGTGGCGAGCCTTCCGAGGACTGCACCTTCCGCATCTATAACGTACCATTTGCGATCGATATCTTCGGGCTTTGCGATCGCGGTCGTCTTTTTCAGCATATAATGTCTCCGTATTAAATTGTGGGGCGTCTCGATCCCGGGGCTAACGAAGAAGGAGAACAGCCGAAGGTAATCATACAAAAAAAAATACTAACTGTCAACTTTTTTTTGCTTTACAGTCAAAAAGAAATACTCATCGGTATTTTAACTTGAGTCGGATTTGAGTTTCTGAATCCGACGACGTTTTTCCCCTTGAAATTACCTCTATGGTGTCGGTTCTATCCGTTTTCACTATGTGTTTTCTATATTTTAAACGTAGAGTTGCAACACTACATATTGTATTCCGGAAGGTATCGGCAACTATTCATTGGAATTGAATTCAAGCGATAGCCGATATGTGAGACGGTGATTTTATGATAAAAGAGGATGACGAAAGAGTCTAAGATCGTTCGCATCCTCAGCGGTATTTTTGTCATTTAATCTATTGAGCAGCTTCGCTGATTAATTTTACGAAAAACCACAATAATCTGATTAAAATTGCAGCTAGACCAATCAAGAGACATTTTATGAAGAATTTGCCGGCATTGCCTTTCTTTCTGTGACGGCCATTGGAAGGTGATTGATGCGTTGTGCTGACTTCATGGGAGCGATTCTTTATTTGCGCAATTTGTTCTGGCTGTATTCGTGGTGAAGACGACTGATACGCTGCTGTAGCCCCACGAGGGCGGTGCTTTGTTTGTGCAATCCGTTCTGTCTGTCTCCGTAACAATGCAAGAGGATCTTGTTGATTAAGAATCCTGTTGTAAAAGTCTCTTATAAAAGCGATATCCGAGTTATCGTAGTCAATGTCATAATCTGACTCATGGACCAGATTGTTTCGAATATGTCTTACTCGCTTTAGTTTTGCCAGATCGCTGTCCCATCCATAGATCACACCTGAAGCAATCCTCGATTTCTGCGTCATTTCATCTATATACTGAGTTACCCCATGCTGCTGGGCATATATTTCATTGCATAGCTTTTCCAAATGTTTGAATTCATTAATAAACTCTTTCATATGATTGCTCCGAATGATACTTTTTTTGTCAACGCTTCGCGGATTTGGTGCAGTAAATTTTCAAAAGTCTTTGAAATCTTTCAATCTGCAATGTATACGTATAATTAGCCGGAGAATATGTGGTGAGAATCATAATGCTCTGTTCAGAACGCATATATGTTCATTTTTCCGTGGATTTTTCAGCCACGAATTATCATTGCCAATTTTGCTATGTTCATTACCTTAATGTCATTATGATATCTTTGTGCTCGTGAGAAAGCCCAGGTGCCATTATTACATCTTACAGTCTCGCTTGGGTTCAAATAATCACCAAAGTTGTCGTATGAAGTATCCAGAAGTTGGATGCAGCTTAACGGCTTCAAGGTCGGTCGAAGAATTCAATCCAAATTAAAAATTGACGGTAATACCATGGGTGCTGGCGCAAAGAACACGGTTTTTGAGATAGTAGATAACGTAGCAAAGAACAGAGATGTAAAGCACACTTATCTTGCATAAGATACCATCTGTTAGGAAATTAGCTGTCTTCCTCGGTCGTTTCAGAGATTATTTCTCCGCGCATTGCTAAAAATCGCTGTTCAAGCTCATCTATCAGACGGCGGTCTTCATCCGAATACATTTTATATTCGGCTAACGTGCATATTTTTGTTCTGAGTGATTTTTCGGATGGATTGCTGAAAACAAAGGTAAAGCTCCATGGGCTATAGTCCGTAATGAAAAGATCGCTGTCCTTACGGTCTTCAAGTTCAAGTACCTTTTTCTCGGCAATGAAAGAAACGAATTCCCTGACCGCTTCTTCTGAAACAGCGTATGTCTTTACTGACGCGGGATCGCTGAAAACGTTGCGATTTCTGCTGACGATAACCCATTGTCCGGTTTCATCTCTGTGGAGATTTTCATAGTGATGGCCTCCGGCCATATCGCAGTAACCCGGGCTGAATCTGAACTCGAGCAGCTCGCCGATTTCGGCATCTTTTTTTCTTTTTCTTCCCAATATCATTGTTTTTCTCCTGCATGTATTATACAGCAGTATGTCAGTTAATAGATCATGTATATGACCTCAACGCTGATTTCTTCCTGTTCTCTTCTGGGGAAGCGTCTGACGTCAAGGATAATGTGTAGCCCGGATTTGATCGTCATTAGTTGAAGGGATTGCGGAAAATATGTATAATCTTATCGGCAGAGCTGTCTGCCGGTCTGCTGATGTGCCCAAAACGCAGTTCGCAACGCAGCAAAAGCTCTGTTATGTTTGGATCTCCTCTGCATGAGATGACAGACAATAGAAAGACGAATGACTGACAGCAGCATAAGCAGCTGCAGGTTTAAACCGAAAGGAGTACGCAATATGGCAGAAATTAAAGAATTGAGGAGCCCGCAGGGGCAATTGCTCGCGCATGCGGCGGTCAAAGACAACTATCTGAGCGGGGCTGCACTTTATAATCAGATCCAGCATGAAAAAGTTCCCTTTTTCGTGACAGCTTTTGCGATCGACCAGGCCCGCAAGGTGATGATCTATGGGCTGACTGACGAAATGTTCACCACATATAAAGACCCTTTACTTAAAATGACAATCAAGGCAGTACCTAACGCTATCCTGACTTCGGTCAGGGATTTCATCGAACCGGAGGAATATCTTTTCCAGTTCGCGTCAGCACTTTCCCAGATGAAGCTGACACCGGTTGCTCAATCGGATCTCCCAAGCATCATAGGACAGAACATCCAAGCCAGCTACGCGAATTTCATGAACGAATATCAGTCGTACTTCGACATTGAGAACCAGCTGGGTACGCCGACCTATCCCAACAATTCGCTTATGAAGTCCATTCTGGTCAAGTACAAGGCTGCAGCTGCGGACGGCAGCCCCGTCACAGTCCTCGCAGGGATGGACTATAAGGGGATAGAGTATTACACTTCGGCATCACCCACGGCCATATTCGGCGGACTGCTCGGCGCTCTTACGAAAAAGAAAGAGCCGGAAGGGGGATCGAACCGCCTTGGACACGGCAGCCCGTGTTCCGCCATCGACTGGGGCGCGGCAAACAAATTCCTCATGGTTGCACCTGACGAATACGTCGATGAGGCGACGGTTGACTTCCTCGAATTCGTCGCATCTTTCCATATGGATGACGCTCTGCGTCAGCAGTTCTATTTAAGAAATGCAGAGCGCTCCCAGATGATGATCAATCAGGCCCAGCAGCTGCAGCAGATGGCACATCAGTCTGCCCTGAACCTGCAAGCATCCCAGCGAAGGCTCGCCCAGACACTGGCGGAAAACAGCGCTGCGATGAGTGCAGGAATCATGGACAGCTGGAACAAGAAAATGGCTTCCGACAGCAGAATCAGTCAGGCGAGAAGCGAGGCTATTCGTGGAGTCGATGTATACACAAACAGCTACGGACAGAACGTTGACGTAAGCGTTTCCTCAGATCATGTCTATCAGAACCAGTACGGTGATGTATACGGTGTTTCCGGGAACGCTCTGGACAACGAACTGTTAAGCAAACTGAACTGGACTGAACTGAATAAATAATCGTTGTTCACATCTGTTTCAGGAAAGATCGGCATTGAGGCCGAATCAGAACAAAATGGATGCCAGCCGGCATATTGCCGAGGCATCCATTGTTCATATTGTGGCAATCACTCGATGTATATGATACAGTGTGTGTATCATTACGAAATGTCTTCCTGTCTGTTTACTTTTCCTTGTCGTTCTTGCCCGCGTTGTGTACGATTAGCCTTCCGTTTTTCGTCGGTCCCATGTTGCGTCCGGGACGATGGTGCTTGCCATCGCAATCTCCTTTGAATGGATGCCTGCCTTCGCGAAGCTCCTGCCTGATGCGCCGTGAATCTCCGGGCTTGAAATCACGCATCCTGTGCATGAAATTTTCGCCTTCTGCATCGCCGGGCACAAATCCATCCTGGACAGAGGCGAAGCCGTTTATGGCTTTGTCTATAAGACTGATTAGCTGCTGTTTGTCTTCCTCAACTAGAGAAGCAAAAAGAGTGTTTTCCCCGTTGCGGTCTTTCTCAATTTCGGCTGCTGCCTCCCTGCCTTCCTGAGTAAGTGAGATTGTGGCGGAGCGTTTGTCATTTTCATCAGGAGATTTAAACAGGAATCCCTTTTCTTCAAGCTTTGAAACTGTCTCTCCCGCAGACTGCGGACGGATTCCCGTTAAGAACGCGATATCAGCTATCGTCAAGCTCCCGCTCGCATCAAGTAGTTTCAGCACTCTTTCCTGACTAAGAGCCCTTTTGGGTACTGCTCCGGTGCGAGCCCTTCTGATAAGCATGGACAGACGATCGATCCTGGTGGCAAGTCTTTCGTCGGTATTCATTTCCCTTTTATCCGTTATTTCTTTATTCATCAAATATTCCTCCTTGAATTAGTATTAATAATAACAGGTACCTTAATAAATATATCATATTTCATATAGACCTCAAGTCTATTAATGGAACGTTAATAATAGAAGGTACCTTTTAAATATTCGGGAATTGCTGCTGAAGATCCATATGAGTGAGGTTTGTTGCCATTTTGCCCGTTCCCCTTTATAATAAGAACATGGACGCGTCGAACGCGCCGCAAATCTATTCTCAAGGAAACAGCTATGGAAGACACTTCTCCTGCCGTTCAGACAGCTCCTGTCTACGACGGCTTCATCAGCTATCGCCATAAGCCCGATGATATTTTCGTGGCATCAACGCTCCAGAAGATGCTGGAACATTACCGAGTGCCTAAGAAGATACAGCAGACGAGCGGAAAGAAGCGGATCAGCCGTATCTTCCGCGATAAAGAAGAGCTGACCATCACGGACGATTTGGAAGCGGATATCAATGAGGCGCTGAAGAGTGCTGAATTCCTCATCGTGATATGCTCTCCGGACGCTGCGGAATCCGAATGGGTGAATAAAGAGATTCTTACATTCCTCGAATACCATGACAGATCCAAGATCATGGCAGTGATGATCTCCGGAGAGGCAAAGGATTCCCTTCCGCCTGCTCTGATGCGGGAGGAAAAACGCCAGATAATCGAAAACGGTGAAATGAAGGAGATCACGCGCCTAATCGAGCCACTCTATGTTAACGCCAGAGGTAAGAACAACGCCGAAAGGAAGAAGAACCTCAAGGCGGATTTCCTGCGGCTTGCCGCGCCTATGCTCCACTGTTCCTATGATGATCTGAAGCAACGCCACAGAGAATACGAGACACGCAGGCGTCTTGCCATCGCAGCAGGTGCAGCAGCCCTGTCTGCAGCTTTCGGCATATACGCTTGGGTCAAGGCACGTCAGATCAATGAGCAATATCAGTCGGCACTTATCAATCAGTCGCGCTATCTCTCGGAGGTCTCTTCCGACATGCTTAGCCAGGGGGATCGTATAGGGGCCATAACTACTGCCCTGTCCGCCCTGCCTTCTGAAAACAACGACAGGCCTGTTGTGTCGGAAGCTGCATACGCGCTGAACGAAGCGCTATACATGTACAAGTTTGACTTTTCTGGTGTCTATTTCTATCCAGACAACGATCTTATGATGGACCACACCATAGCGTCCATCCTTGATCATACGGAGGGGGAAAAGGTGATGTGCTTGGACTCCGCTGGCATGATAGGCATCTTTGATATCTCTATTGAGCCACAGATACCGCTGAGGATCCTCCCGGGAGATATCGAGATCCAGGGAAGGGCTTTCTACGGGGGAAAATTCTTTAGTAACGGCGATCTTCTCCTTCTTACCGACAGTGTCATTGCCCGCTATGATCTGAATGAGGGGAAGGCAGTCTGGCAGACAGAGCTTCCGAATCTGCACGGCATAGACATGGGAGAGAACAACTACGCCCTTGAGCCAGATGAGAGCCGCCTTGTTTTTTATAACAATGGTTTTCCCAAGGAACTGGAGATCTTCGACATGGCTGATGGATCCATGCTGTACACAAAAGCTGTTCCTTTCGAATTTGCGGACAGCTCTTTCTGCGACTGTCTGGATCTGGCCTTTTCCGAGGATTCTGCACTGCTCGCCGCCTGCTTTGAAGGTCTGGTAAATGTGGATACCGAAGGCGTCATGCTCCCCAAGAATACTTATAAGAGCAACCTGTTTTTCATGGATATGGCTACAGGGGAGATTACTGTCGCGGCAGCGGACAAGGATCCGATGGATACCCGGTGCATCGCTTCCATAGGCGGAAGGAAGTTCGCTACCCTCGCAGCCAAAGCTGAGTACAGCTTTGGTGCCAACAAGACCGGGGTAGAGAGCTATTTCCTTATATCCTATGACGGGGAAAGCGGCAAGCTGCTGTATAAAAAAGAAAAATACGGCTATACGGCTTACAGCGAGCCCATGGAGATCTCACACGAGATATACGAACTGGGAGAAAACACTTTCGACACGGTGTGCTGTACTGTCAATGAAAAAGTTTTCTTAAGCGACATTAAAGACGGGGTCACCTTGTTCGAATACAACTTCGGAGCACCGGTGGTGGGTCTGACGAATTACTCCCACTGGAGCTTTACCGCAGTCCTCGGGGACGGACTGGTATATTCATGGACGCCGGGCTACGATGACACAAGGCGCTATACATCCCTCACCGGAACGTTTTCCAAAGGATACATGGATACTGACGAGGACGCGATCGTTCTCCTCCCGATGGGGAAGAAGTACCTGAGTGTACTGAGAATGCAGGTTGATGAGACATATAAATACGCTGTGTGGCCGGGACAGCAGTTCAATACAGACAGTGATTTTAAACATACCTTCCTAAATAGCGACAAGGGCGTATATACAGTAATACGCACGAGCCAGGACCACGACGGGGCAAATTCCATCGAACTCCTGACGCCGGATGACCAGCCACTGATGAAAGTTGGTGGATCTGGGGAGACTTTCTGGGATTTTGCCATAGAGCCGGACGGCAGTGTGTTCTATTATCTTTTTGAAGGCGAGGCAGGTGCGATCCTGAGGGCAGCGGACCTTACTACAGGGGCTGTAAGATACGAACTGAGCCTTCCTGTGGAGGGAACGATCCTCTCCACCGATATTCAGAGCCTTACGCTCATAGCCGCCGACATGACCGGTTTTGTAACAGTTGATTTAAGAGAAGGCTCGGCAGGCAGACATATCCCATATCCCGAAGGACTGGCCAATGCCTATCGGGACAACGTGCTTTCCCATGACGGACGCTATGCATTCTTTGATACCAGCAGAATGAGCGACCTGACCGGACGTCTGTCAGTCTATGATATAAAAGAAAGAAGCTGGCTCGCTCTTCCGGATGAAATGGCGGACCTCAGCGAGACTCTGACCTTTGGCTTTAATTTCGAGGGACTGGAAAAGCGAGGCTACAGCCGTCATGAAAACATAGCAGTATCCCACGGGGGGACTGTCTTCGCTCTGCACGTAGACGACGGACTGGTAATCGCGGATATCGCGGAAAAAAAGGTGTTGTGGGAGCTTCCTTTCAGCTGCACGAAGCAGTGCGCATTTGACTTTTCGGGAGATGACAGGTATCTTGTTGCCTGGGGAGATGCGGGAACAGTGACAGTCTGGGACGTACATAATGGCCTGGCGGTCTTTACCGGTGACGAGATCTATTCAGACGTGGAACGCTTCATAACCGATGAGGAGCCTGGATATATCGGCATGCGCCGCAGCGTCTTTATCGATCATCAGTGGATCCGTTACGATGTGACGGTATTCACTTTCAGGGATGGAAGTCTCTCCCGCTATGCTGACGCGGGAGACTGCGTAATATCCTTTAAGGGGCGCAAACTTATCAGTATGGGTTCAACTTACGGCTCAGCTCCGAACGGGAGGGGCAGTGCCCTGCTCTATGAGTTCTTCCCGGAGGACGCACTGAGCGAAATCATTGCCCGTGCTGAAAGTCTGTTGAGAACCAGGCAGAGCAAAGATGATATGGAAAAATACTGGGGAAACAGGTAATCGGGGGAAAACATGTTTTCATCTGATAATCTGCTTTGGAAAACGACTCTATGCAGGTCATGCTGCTGGCTGAAACGGATGGATTTGAAGTGGGAATGAGCTAACAATCGGATGACGGTACGGGTTTGATTCGAAAAGAAACAGGCAGCCGCTAGATATCAGCGACTGCCTTGTTCTGTTAAAGTATACATTTGTGCGGTCTGTTTCGTGGCTATTTCATTTTCATCCAGCCGTCCATCACCATTTTTGCCGGCAGCAGCTTGCCTGCCAGGCGGCGCAGCTTCGTGTTAAGGCCGAGTACCGAAAGATCACGTCCTTTTTCCGAATCCTTCAGCGCTTTTCTTACCACGTCTTCAGGTTCATAGAGCGGAGTGAAATTATTGCATGCGTCGGGATTGGCGGTGTCCTTTGCTACAGCAAAGAATTCCGTGTTTACATATCCCGGACATACGCACGTGACCGTGATGCCTTTTTCCTTAAGCTCGTAATTCAGAGCTCTGCAGTAGCTCAGGACAAAAGCCTTGGTGGATGCGTACATGCAGAAGAAAGGCAGAGGCTGGAAAGATGAACCGGATCCCATCGTGATGATTCTGCTGCCCTTATCCATATAAGGAAGTACTGCGTTGCTCATGAAAACGACAGCTTTGTCGTTGACATTGATCATCGAATCGATCTCGTCCTCGGTGAGATCCATGGATCCGCCGTACTTGCCGAAACCGGAAGCGTTGATCAGGATATCTACTTTCGGATTCTCGTCAGCGAGTAAATCCTTCACGGTGCCAATTGATTCTCTATTTGACAGATCCAGCGGTATCACCCGGCTCTTTACGCCGAGTTCTCCGGCGAGGGAATTCAGCCTGTCCTCACGGCGAGCTATCAGCCATATCTCGTCCGGGGCATACTTTTTGGCTATCTGCAATGCAAACTGCCTCCCCATTCCAGAGGAGGCACCTGTAACTATCGCTATGCCCATACTCAGAGCATCTCTGCAATTTCCAAGGCATTCGGAAGGTCAATGGCAGAAGTGCAGTAATCAGCCTTAAGTACCTTCATGTCCTTATCGAGCAGGAAGAATGCGGGCAACTGGGCTTCTCTTCCTTCATACTTTCCGTGCTGGTATCCGAGTTCTTTTATGCCTGCGAAGATCTTTTCGGCTTTCGGGCTCGGTTTCTGGGGCTCTTTGGGCTGTTCATCTTTCGGACGTTCGGGAGCTTCTATCTCGAACCGGTCATAAAGTGCGCAGGTCGGATCACAGATTATCTCATAGGGGAATGAATCCTCTTTGATCTGTGTCGCCAGGTATTCGGGGTCGGACTGCAGGACGACGAGAAGCTTTCCACCCTTGTCAGTGATCTCCTTGTAGTTTACCCCGTACTCATGCAGGTCATACTGGCACAGCGGGCAGCCGATGTATCTCAGGAACACCAGCGCGGTCTTTCCGCTGACAGCATCCTTTAAATTCTTGGTCCCCGTGAACGGTGTGACATATTCGAAATCGGGGAAAATCTCTCCTTCTTTGATCTTTGCCATATTATTCTCCTGTTTTCTATTTATGTGGTTATTATATCATATGCGTTAAGACTAAGGCATTATCTCGATAATAGGTCCGACAAAAACGGATGAATGCCGTTTTGACCTTGTGTGCTCCCTTGCTACTGACCTATCGGCAGACGGTATATACGCCCTTTTCTCTTATACAGCTTGTTGTCCGAATATGTCGTATATGTCCCGACCGCGCGGCCCAGCCTTGAATACAGGCTCCACGAACGGGGATGAGAGGTCTTCAGGTACATCGCCTTGTAGCCGACCATGCCGTAATACGGCATGATTACGTCCCTCAGCCACATCTCGCCATGCCCGCGGCTGTCAGGGGAGATATGGAAATAGCTGAAAAAGAGATATTCCCCTTCTTCTTCCTTTATCACCGGCAGTCTTGACCCGAAGAAAAGCGTCTCATCCAGCTGGCCCGTGGTGCACAATGCGATCCCGCAGTAAGTATCGTCTTTTATCATGAAATGGAAATCCATCTGCATGCCGCCGTGTGTAAGTACGGATAGTATCAGGCTCCCAGCATGCTTTACCTCGTCGTAATCGTCCCATTCATGTTCCTGCTTGTATTTGAGGTTCTCTATGATCGGACGGAGCATTGCGGGATCGAACACATCGGTCACCCCGTAATCCCAGCCGTCCTCCGAATACAGTATTTCTCTCATGTCATTCTCCATATCTATTATAGCACAATCCTTCAAATGAGACAGAGAAGGCATGCGCGGTTACGGTGCTTCGAGCAACAGCCTAAGGTCAGCGCTCTGGGAGGGGAGTTCGAAGATGATTTCATGCTCAATTGAACCGGTATCTTCAGCATTGAAAAATGCCGAAGAAGATGTGTTGCCGGTCACTGACAGCAGATGACCGGCTTCTGTTTGATTTGAATCCACACTGTATTGATATATCGCATATTTTGATTTACAATTGAATTATCAATCAAACAGTTTTATTTTATTGCGGCAATGCCGCAAGGGAGGAAACATGAACAGAAAAATACCGTATTCGGAAGAAGAGCTCCGCGTAGTGGATAAGGGTCCCGAATTCTTCGGACGCCCCGGCGCGGATATCCTCAACACCGCCGTTACCCCCAGGGAAAACGTCTCCGCGATGTTCTGGGACAAAGATCCCTACTGGCTGAGCATGCCGGGCGAAATCGCGGGCTTCAACATCCCGTTCTACAACAAGCTTCTCGGAAGAGGAGGCCCTGAAGGGACCGTCGACGCGTTTGGCATACAGTGGGAATATGTGCCTTCCGCAAGAGGGTCGATCGTGCATCCCGGAGCGCCCTTCCTTTCCAACGCCAATGAGTGGCCCGACAAGATCCATTTCCCCGATCTGGATGAGATCGACTGGGAAAATGAAGTGAAAACAGCAGCCAAGCCGGATCTCCGTTTCTCTCAGCAGACGACATTTACGAACGGATTCTGGTTCGAGCGCCTGATCTCATTTATGGACTTCGCCCCTGCCGCTACGGCTCTAGTGGACGAGGATCAGCAGGACGCGGTCAAGTCGCTGTTCCGCGCTTCCACGGATTTTGCCTGCAAGCTGGTAGACAAGGTATTCCACTATTTCCCGTTCCTTGACGGGATCAATATCCATGACGACTGGGGCGCCCAGAAGAATCCGTTCTTCTCTCTGGACATCGCCTATGACATGTTTGTGCCCTTCATGAGAGATCTTACAGACCATATCCATTCCTACGGCCGTTACGTAACGCTCCACTCCTGCGGCAATAACGAGAAAAGGACGCAGTGCTTCATCGACGGAGGCTTTGATGAATGGGATCCTCAGGTCATGAACGACACTCAGGCAATGTATGAACAGTACGGCGAGGGCATCATCCTTGGCGTTGTGCCCGATCCCTTCGATCCGGAGACGACATCGCTGGAAGAGCAGAGAGCACGCGCAAGGGCCCATGTTGACAAGTTCTGCAGACCGGGCAAAGTTTCAACCCTCGGGCATTACGCCGGCGTAATGCTGACCCCTGCCTTCAAGGAAGAGGTCTATGTGTATTCACGCAAGAAATTCGGCGGAAGCCTCTGATACCTGCAGGATCAATGACTATCAATTCCCCGTCCGCAAGGGCGGGGAATTTCTTTTGCGCGTGATGAGCAAACCGTACAAAAGGCGAACGGAATGGGTTTATTATTCTGCGGGCTTTGGGCTGTCTCGATCTCCCTTGACATACCGGTCCAAATCAGTATAATCAATTTAGCCGCGCCAAGCGGGGAATTAGCGGCGCCCTGTACCCGAAATCCGCTATATCGGGGCTCGATCCCCCGGCTGAGAAGCTGTTTTGGCGTTAAGAGCGGCGGAATGCTTTGTATTGATGGCTGGGTTTCGTGCAGTCGGCTTCCGCAAACCCCGTCAGGTTCGGAAGAAAGCAGCGGCATACGGAAATGCAGACGTGCCGCGAAGGTGCCTGGTCGGAACAAAGCCCCGTCAGGTCTGCGCATAAAATCAACTCGAAGCCGGGGTGCGCGGCATCCATGCAAGTCCGCAGGGCTTGTTTTTTTCTGATTGAAAATCCTATACTGCCGCATACGTCAATCCGAGACCTGTAACAGGAAGAACCATTGCGAAAAAAATCCCCGCTTGTGCGGGGATTTCGTATATTACTCTCAGCTATGCGACGTCACGCATTCTCGAAATATTCGCGGACCTGTTTGAGAAGCTCCGGGATGTTGAGCTTCTGCGGACATGCGTCTATGCAGCTGCCGCATTCCACACAGTCTTTGATATTGGCGCAGGAGCGGTTGTAATTGCGCAGTCCTGACTTCGGGTTGCCGTAGCGTTTGGAGTTGTTGTATACGGAGAATGCTGCAGGGATGTTTATCTCATTCGGGCACTCCCTCGTGCAGTAGCGGCAGGTCGTGCAGGGTATCTCATCAGCGCGGTTGATATACGCTCTGAGGCCTTCTATTGCCTTTTTCTCGGCATCCGTCAGGCATCCGGGAACCGCCTTTTCAAAAGTGGCGATATTCTCGGTCAGCTGACTCATGGCGTTCATGCCGGAGAGGATCGTGAGCAGCCCTTCCTGGTCGGCAACGTATCTGAATGCAAGTTCTGCCGGTGTCTCGCCCGAAAGCCCTGCTTCAGCCATGATCCGGTCGACATCCGGGTTGTCGGGGAAGACCAGGCTTCCGCCCTTGATCGGTTCCATGATTGCGACTTTAACGCCTTTCTCCCTGGCATAGGCCAGACCTTCTTCTCCAGCCTGTGTTCGATAGTCGATGTAGTTGAACTGTATCTGGCAGAAATCCCAATCGTATTCGTCGATTATGTGCTTAAAAGCGGGAAGGTTGTCATGGAAGGAAAATCCCACATAGCGGACTTTTCCTTCTGCCTTCAGTCTATTCATGTGGTTGACTATGTCAAACTTATCGCGCAGAAGATCCCATTTTGTTCCCTGAAGGCCGTGAATCAGATAAAAATCGATACAGTCTGTTCTGAGTCTCTCCAGCTGTTCATCGAACATGGCCTGCGGAGAGAATCCTGGCCTGTCAACGCCTAAAGTGAACATTTTTGTTGCGATATTTACCTTGTCTCTGAGCCCCTCCTCCTCAAGGATCTGGCCGAGGACTATTTCTGAAAAACCATTGTGATAGACATAGGCAGTGTCGAAATAGTTGACTCCGGCGTCAACGGCGTATTTTACCAGTTCGCGCACCTTTTCTATGTCTACGTCGCTCTGGTTCTCTTCACCTCCGATAACGGGCAATCTCATCAGACCGAAGCCGAGGGCGGAGATCTTTTCTCCCTTAAAATCGTTGTACTGCATTATATCCTCCTCATAAGATTGAACATGGAAAGCTCTACTTTTTCTCCGGGAGCAAGCACGCAGACATTGTCGCTGTGCTCGATCGCCAGCAGATCTTTATAGACGTCCAGTGTCCCGTCGGTAATCATGAAATCAAGGTCCACCAGATCGGCGAAATCCTTGGCTTTGGTGAGGTCCTCCGGATCGATGGTATCTTCCATTTTCATATATATAACTTTTTTATAATTGACGTACATCTCGGAATACAGCTCTTTGACAGTCTCTTCGTCGTAGCGCTGCCTCATTGCTCGTACTTCAGCTGTCTGATCATCGCCGTTGTTTAGCCAACCGCGGCTCTCAAAGATCGAGTTCCTCCGCCAGTCCTTATACTCGCTGTGATGGCCTACACAGGCGTCTATGCAGTCCTCGCATCGACCAAAAGCGACAGGCGTATCTCGCGCCGTTATGCCAAGCAGGCCGTTGCCGCACAGGAAATAAGTCAGTACGATCTCGTCGTACCCTTTTCCGCTGAGTTTGTCTATCTCTTCCTGCAACTGAGATGTCAGTTGATCAGGGTGGTTGTGCAGCTTTGGTGGCAGCTGTATAATGTCAGCCTCATAGGGAAGGCTTTTCAGCACATCTTCGATGTCCTGATATATGATGCCGCAGCAGATTATCGCTCTTTTCAAAACAGTCCCGCCTTAGTTATGTATATTTTGTCTATATGATATTATATATTACAATTTTTGAAACAGTACCTAAATATCACCTTTAACAGAAAAAAAGGACGTTTTGCAGCGTCCTTTCTCAGATGTGCCTTTCAGAAATCGAAATGCCGTCTCATTAGGCGGATCTTGTATTCCTGATCGCCGCGGTACCGGATCAGATCGTCGAAGTATTCCCAACCCCACTTTTCGTAAAGGCCGACATGAGGTGTGAAGAGATACATATCGTGGATCCCGAGTTCCTTTGCATATCCTTCGACTTTATCCATCATTGCTCTGCATACGCCCTGGCCGCGCCTGTCCTCACGGACGAACACGTCGGACAGCCATGGCGAAAGATCCGGACGGGACCATGCCTCGGATAAGAGGAATTGACACATGCCCAGCGGAGTAGTTCCGTCCTCATCGTAAGCTATGATAGTCTGCGGAAGTCCGCCGTCCACGACAGCGTGCATGCAGAATTCCTCAAGTTCCTTCTTTGGATGCATCCAGTCTCCCCACCACATGTAGAGCAGTTCTGCGGCGTCTCTCTTTCCTTTTTCATCGTCTGCGGTCAGTCTTTTTACAATGTACATATAATTCTCCAAATAAAGATTGTTACAATTATTATATCATATTTATAGGGACAATTAATAGATGGATATAAATATTCAAATTCAAGACCGATTATTTATTACGATCCGGATAGTTCCGGAATCACTGCAGGCATTTAAACGGGGTTAAACGGAAAAAAAGAATCCCTCCTTTCGGAGGGAAGTATTTCTATTCGAACATCTTGAATTTCTTCAGTATCAGTGTCGTTACCCCGGACAGCGCAAGAGATACCCATATTATCAGGGCAAACATATTAGGGCTGTGGGCGGCAGGAATATCCACGTTCATTCCGTAAGCGGAATAGATCATATTTGGGATGGAGAGCACGATAGTTATCGTTGCCTGTACCTTCATCACGATATTCAGATTGTTGGAGATAATCGAGGCGAAAGCATCCATCATGTTCGTGCTGATGCCGCTGTAAATGTTGGCCATCTCGATGGCCTGTTTGTTCTCGACGATGACATCCTCGAGCAGTTCCTGATCGTCTTCGTATTTTCTGATCAGGTCCATACGAGAGATCTTTTCGAGAACGGTTTCATTGGAGCGCAGGGAGGTTGTGAAATAGACAAGGCTCTTCTGCAGCTTCAGCAGCTCGGTGAGCTCCTTGTTATGCTGAGAACGCAGTAGCTGTTCCTCCAGCATATCGCTCTTCCTGTCGACGTTGTGAAGGTATTTTAAGTACAGCTGGGCGGTATGATAGAGTATCTGGAGAATAAAGCGGGAACGCATAAAGGTCTTGAAGTCCTTTACTCTGCCGGAAGAGAAGTCTTCAATGATGGGTGACGGCTTGCTGAGTACCGTGATTACCACATCGTCAGTTACGATAATGGACAGTGGAATAGTGTCGTAAAGTTCGCGGCCTTCTTCCGCTACATTGGGGACATTCACCAGCACCATGTTGTAATTGTCATCGATCTCCACGCGGGAGCGTTCATCGACGTCCAGTGCGGCCTTGAGCACATCCATGTCGAGCTGGTATTTGACTGCGACTTGGTCGAGTTCTTCTTCGCTGGGGGAAATGAGGGAGATCCAGCATCTGTTCTGCGGGGCTGATAAATGTCTGAGTTCCCCGTCTTCGGAAATGTAGTAATTTACCATCTTCGGGCATCCTTTCGCGGCACCTGCCGCGAAACAGGTGCCTTTATTAAATTGTTAAGTTGGTACTGTGAGGCTCCTTATCTGCCGAGAGAGCTGTTTCCTGACTTCGATAGGGTTCCATGAAAGTTCCTTTCCCGATTGGATGTGCAGAAAAAAGGCTGCACATCCAGTCGATAAGGTTATTATACTCCCGATCCGTTATCTGTCAACCGATAAAAAATCAATCTTTTAAAGCAAAAATAAGCCAAAATCCGGAATAATCTCATTTTAAGGGAACTGTTACCGTTCTGTAAGCGTTATACTGTGATCAGATAATGAAACACCGGTACATGATTTGAGGAGGGAATGAGGATGAGCCGTCTGTCTGGGGAGAACCCGGAGTCGCCTGAACAGAGGCGCGCAAAGAATAACGAAATTATAAAAAGCCAGGGCATCAAATGCTATGAGGACCTGCCCGTAACGATCGATGCTGAGGAGGCGAAGCCCAAAAGCCTCGAGGAGATCGCAGCACGTGCATATTCATGCTTTTGGGTGATACAGATCGCCTGCGACGTGAATAACGGCGTCTATGAGGACTCCGTCGACTATTTCAAGCCGCTTCTGGAGGAACGTGGTCTGATAGGTTACCTGAATGCTAAGGAAAAGAGGTTCCTTGACGGCACATATACTCTGCAGGATGCCGTCGATATGGACTGGGCTTACGAAGCGCTTTACAGCTTGCTTTACGCTCTCGGTTTCGTTGATGATATCAGGAACGCAAGTACGGTCTGTGACAGCTACTGCGTGATAAAAACTGTTAATTCCAGCCCCACTCTGAAGGATTTCATCGGCAGATGCGCTCTGCGCAGCAACAGCGAGCTCCTTGAAGCACTGGATCTGTATTACCGCTATGACTGGGCTATAACCGAAAAGCGTCTGGATCCGGCGACTCCGACGGGCAATCTCAATGCCAGTGTGGTCATTGAGCGCCGCAGAGGCCTTGAATGGATTTTTGCGGACGAGGCAGACTGGTACGATATCAGCATGGATACGTGACAGCATCCGGTATGATCGACGCAAACATGGCAGAAAACGGAAAAGGACAGGCGGATACGGGAGGACCAACGCACCAATACGGCATTCATCCATTTCCTATTTAACGGCAGACCTATAAGAAGGTCTGCTTTTTAAAAAATACCGCCCCGTCTTATCGACGGGGCGGTAATGATCAGTTCAGATCTGAAAGATTACATTACAGCCAGTATCACAAAGTTGATTATGAAAAGCACGGAAGCGACCCACATGATCGGGTGGACTTCCTTTGCCTTGCGCTGGCAGATCTTTACTACGCAGTAGAAGATGAATCCGGCGGCAATGCCATCGGTAATGCTGTAGGCGAAAGCCATGAAAACGGAAGCGAAGAAGGCAGGAACGGCTTCATCAAAATTCGTCCAGTCAATGGCTTTGAAGTCAGCGAGCATCATGATACCGACGATCACGAGTGCAGGAGCTGTAGCTGCTGTAGGAACAGCGGAAACAGCGCTGGCGAAGAAAGCAGAGAGCACGAAGCACAGTGCGGTGACGACGGATGTGAGTCCGGTGCGTCCACCTGCTCCGATACCTGCTGCACTTTCAACGTATGTCGTGGTATTCGAGGTTCCGAAAATCGCTCCGATGGAGGAGGCGATGGAATCGGCAAAGAGGGCTTTGTCCATCTTTGTCTTGAATCCTGTGCTGGTCTCCATGGCCTTCTCATCCTCTTCAGAGAAGATTCCCGTATGACGTCCGGTCCCTATGAAGGTGCCGATGGTGTCAAAGGTATCGCAGAGGCTGAATGAGAAGATCGTCATTATAGTGACGAGCAGCTTGGAGCTGTCAGA
Source organism: Eubacteriales bacterium (assembly GCA_024685545.1). Taxonomy (GTDB): domain Bacteria; phylum Bacillota; class Clostridia; order Eubacteriales; family Anaerofustaceae; genus JAAYHF01. The sequence continues at coordinate 24,764 of JAIKVR010000006.1, forward strand.
GAAGAGAGACGGGATCCCTGCGGAAGTGAAGATGACTCCGAAAGTGGAAGGAAGGGCTTTCAGGCACTCGCTGAAGGAAATAGTGTCTCCCAGTTTGGTTACTCCCATGGGGATACCGATGAGAGTTCCTGCGATAATGCCGATGAGAATGGCGCCCTTGACCTTAAGGACCAGAAGGATTATCGTCACAAAGAGGACGATAAGGAACAGCCAGAGCTGCGGGGTGTTGAGCGGCGTGATATCGGGAACGGTGGCTCCGAAATTGACGACTCCCGCATCCACGAATCCGAGGAATGCGAGGAATGCTCCGATGCCGCCGCCTATTGCGCTCTGCAGGCTCTTCGGGATGGATTTGATGATCTGTTTGCGGAGCTTGGTTACGGTAATGACGATGTTGATGACACCGCAGATGAATACCATGGAAAGACCCTGCTGCCATGTGTAGCCGAAGCCCAATACCACAGTGTACACGAAGAATGTGTTAAGTCCCATTCCGGGCGCCTGTGCATACGGAACATTGGCGAAAAGACCCATGACAAGCGTTCCGATAACGGCTGCTATGATGGTGGCGAGGAACACAGCGCCCCATTCGATCCCTGCCTGGCTCAGATACATCGGGTTGACGGCGATGATGTAAGCCATAGTGAAAAAGGTGGTCAGCCCGGCCACTACTTCTGTGGGGACCGTGGTGCCGTTCTCTTTAAGCTTAAAGAACTTGTCCATTAATAATAAGACCTCCAAAAAAATATTGCGGAAAGCCTGTCTGCTGCCGGAAAACAAAAAATACACCCATAATCCATCTGCGCAGAAAACCCGCGCCTTTTCGGCATGAGTGGCTCTCTACGCTTTATTATACTAATTCATCCGACAAAATGCAAATGAATAATGCGCTGTAAATCGATTTTTGCTTATTTTCAGTTCAGAACGACCGCTTTGGGATGACGTTTTGGCGTGTCCCTTGCTTTAATCTGAGGCAATAATTGAATAATAAAAACGACAGGCCTGAGCCTGTCGTTCATGCTTTTGCAGCTGGTCTACCAGAGCGGGTACCATACCCCGTCGATCATGTAGCAGTATATCGAAATGGAATACGATACGGTGCTCCCGTCTACTTTAAAGGCACACTGGTACTGTTCGACGACAGCGTCCTCAACTTCAAAGCCACAGTCCTCGGGCAGCATCTCATTGATAAGCTGGGCTTCCATGGCCATACTTCCGACGTAGAAGAGCTGTAGGCTCGATGCGTCCTCCAGCTTCATGAGGTTGTAGTCGCTTTCTATATATCTGCAGTATCCGTCAAAAGAGTCGAATTCCTCGAAATCTTCGTTGTCTCCGTTTGCCTTGCCGTAAAACTTCCAGAAAGTCTCGGGCAGATCTTCGCTCATTTCGGCAGCCGCATCGGTATCTCCGATGAAAAAGAAGTTGAGGAATTCATCAGATGCTTCGCGGCTCTCGGTTATATCGCCCGGGTCATCTATGACCGGCGGATCTACCGGCGGAACGATGGGATCCTCCTTTTTCCCGAAGATATCCTTGAGGCTTTTTGATGCACCGGTGGCTGTTATAATGATACAAATAACAAGTGCAAACACCGCCAGAACTGCCATCAGGACAGGGGCCTTGCTCTTGAAGCCTGATTTCTTTTCGTAGTCTGAACGGTAGAGAGTGTTCGCAGGCAGGTTGCTGTCCTGTAAACGGGCTTTGATCGAGGGCACAGCGTTCTTGGCTTCTTCCAGCTCTGCTTCCCCGTATCTCGGGATATTCGGGCTGTTCTGGAATTGCGGGTATTCGACCTGCTTACCCGAGTCCAGACTTGCGCCGCAGTCTCTGCAGAAAACGGCGTTTTTGTCGTTTTCTGTGCCGCAGTTCGGACAAATCTTCTTATTCATTTGTTTTAATTATCTGTAACTGTACAGGACCGGATACCATTTGCCGCCCTGTTTGTAAAGGTTGACGACAAGGATATCTTCATAAGGCTTTGAGTTATACTCGCAGTGAACCGTGAATTCCAGCTGACGGAAAGTGTCGGTGCTCTGGTAATCGCTGGTCATTTCGTAGGAAATGTTCTCGCAGTATTCATAGTATAGATAATCATAAGCGCTTTTAAGATATTCAGCGTATTCTTCGCTGTCAGAAAAACCGCATTCGGAAAGAGAGCTTTGGCTGATCCCTTTTGACAAGTTCGCGGCTTTTTCCAGATTCCCGTCCAGGAAGTATGCCACGCAGTTTTCGGCTTTCCTTTTATAATTGCCTCCGCCTCCGATCCCGCCGAACAGCAGGCTGCCTCCGGTCAGGAAATACTCGGCTACGAGGAGCGCAATAAAAGCAGCAAGCACGGAGAGAATCGTGATGACAAGATTTTTCCTGCTGCCTCTGCCGGAAGAAGGACGCGTTGAAGTATTCGTATAGTTCGACGGTGTGTAGGGAACCTGATATCCGGTGCCGCTGTTTCTGTTAGGGGCAAAACCGCTCTGGTTCGACTGACTGTATCCGGTATTCGTTCCGTAGGTCCCGTTCGTGGTGAAGCCAGTCTGATTCTGCTGACTGTATCCGGTATTGGCACCGCTGTTCCCTCTGGAAGCACCGCTGATACAGGATGAATAATTGCGGGTACCGGAATTCCCTGCTCCGGGGATATTTACCCTCGGTGTGTATCCCGAGCTTTGATTGCCTCCGGGGACCGAATAATTATTCGTTGCAGGTGCGGTAAAGCTGCTTGCACCGGACTGTACTGAGGTCAGCTTTGCGCCGCAGTTCTCGCAGAATCTGGCGTCATCGTCATTAATGGCGCCGCATATAGGGCATTTCATGTTCGTATACTCCTTTCTGAGTTAGAGTTAAAGTTTTCTCCCGCAGTTGGGGCAGAAAAGCGCTTTCTCAGGTACCTTGTCACCGCATTCAGGGCAGAATCTGTCCTGTGGAGCGGCATTCGGGTCGATGGTGAAGTGCTGCTCTTCGGTCGCCTTTGATGCTTCAGCCATCAATTCTTCGGCAGCCGCCTGAAACTCGGCGTGGTCGCCGTTGGTCGAAAAGTCATCGAACTTCAATTCTGGCAGTTCCTCGGTCGGTTTATCCTCGACCGGCACATTCGTGAGAGTCATTTCAACGGGGGCTACTTCTTTCTCCTCCGGGTCAGCAAGCGCGCTTGCAGTGTTAATTATGGATTCCCTCAGTATCTCGGAGGATACTTTCAGTTCGTCCCTGAGAGAAGCTGCGGTCTTATCCTCACCGGTTACCACGACATCGGAGTCTTCCTTGAGCTCCAGTGTGGGAACTTCCTTATCCGCTTCCGGTTTTGTTTCCGGTTTTGCCTCCGGGACTGCGGGTTCATCCTCGAGGCGAGTCCCGCATTCGGCGCAGAACATCGCCATCTTGGGCAGAACTTTGCCGCATTTAGGGCAGCGCTTCTCATCTGGTCCCAGTGTATCAGCCGGGATTTCCGGCACGGACTGCTCCTGAACTGGAGCAGGCACCGTTTCGGGAGCGGCAGGAACCGGTGTTCCGAGGGGCTTCAGTGCGTGTCCGCAGAATTTGCAGAAAGCCGCCTGCGCCTTGATCTGTTTGCCGCATTCAGGGCAGAATCTCATTGCCTGGGCGTCATCTGTACGAACCGGAGCGGGCTGGGGCGCGGGTGCGGGAGCAAGGGCTGCCTTGCGGGCCTTGACCCTTATCATCAGTTCGGCAAAATCGCTGTCGAAAGTGCCGGACGAGAATTTTTCAGCGTATTTCTTCCCGATCGCGCGGTAGAGCTCATTGAGCTCGGTGTCATTTTCCTCCGCCGGATTCGGGGCGGTGGAAAGAGGCCTGTAATTGTTCATGATCGCATATTCTCCGTCTGTGATTTCAGTAAGATCATTATCCCGGCTTTTGCACCGGTAAACGATGATTTAATTATACATAAAAAAAACAGGATATTTTATTTTTTTTGCGCTTAAATCATGAGGGGAGGATTAAAAAGACGCAGGCAGAAAAGAGCGTATGAGTACTCATTGACATCTCGGGCGGATGTCTGCCGAAAGATGATTAATAATCCGTTATTTCGGTATGAAAAAGCCAAATAATCTGATATATTCATATATATTAATGAAAAGAGGTATCATATGTTCACACCGATCGATAACAGATCAATAAAGCAATGGGCAAAGAGCGTCCTCTCTTCCCAGAAAAGCAACTATACGATATGGTATGCCGGAGCCATCATCGCAATCGTATCCTTCCTTGCAAGCCGCGGTACCCGCCAGGAGGAGTACGTTCAAGCTATAGGAGAGTACATGACCGTAATAAAGCCCACCGTCTACGCTTCACTGATTTCCGCTTTCATCACTCCTGCCCTCAATGTGGGATCCGCCAGATTTTTCATGAATGTGGCTTACAATAAGGAGTATTCGCTCTATGATATGGCATTCGGCTTCTTTAACTACATAAAGGTCATGCTGACCCAACTGGTGACGGGGCTGTGCATCGCGCTGTGGAGCCTGCTTTTAGTCGTTCCCGGTATTATCAAGGCTGTTGCATGGAGTTTCGTGCCACAGATATTAGCAGAAAATCCAAATGTAGGCGTAACGGAAGCTATGAAGATCTCTGCCGTACTGACTGACGGTCGCAAGGGAGAGCTCTTTAAGTTCTATCTGTCCTTCTTTGGATGGTTTTTGCTTCAGGGTATCACTTTCTGCGCCGCAGGTGTGTATGTTCAGCCGCTCTTCCTCACAGCCAAATCAGCTGTATACGATATCATGAAGGGCGATGCTATCAACCAGAACCGCATAACCGAAGACGTATTCACCCCGAATAATTACATGTCGATGTAGCATGAATTTGAAGTCAAAGAGCCGCGCGGGCGGCTCCTTTTTTTGGGGCAATTATCAGAAAGACAAGATACCCTGATCGAAAAAGCTGAAAGGCTATAGCTCGATGAGTCTCAGCTGCTGTAAGCGGAAGTTTAAAAAGCCATGCCTGCAAGGCATGGCTTTTCTGTATTTTGGAATTCTATCATGTCATGGACTGTCCAATATGACGATGGCTGAAAATGTCCATGGAGTTGAGTAGCCTATTCCACGGTCACTGATTTTGCCAGGTTGCGGGGCTTGTCGATATCGCAGCCGCGATTCAGCGCAACGTAATATGCGAAAAGCTGCAACGGAATTATATTGAGGTTCATCTGCAGAAGCTCATTCGTTGATGGCACAGGCAGTATCGCGCTTGCTTCCTCGCTGAAGCGGGATACGTTGTCTTCAGTGGTCAATGCCAGTACGTCGGCTCCCCTCGTGGTCACCTCTACCATGTTGGACCAGGTCTTTTCTATCAGAGAAGAACATGTAGCCAAAGTTACCACCAGTACTCCAGGCTCCATCAGCGATATCGTGCCGTGCTTGAGTTCTCCAGCCGCATAGGATTCGGAATGAATATAGGATATCTCCTTCAGTTTCAAACTGCCTTCCAGACCAAGTGCGTAGTCGAGATTGCGGCCAATGAAGAATACGCTGTCATGGTTGAAGGAGAGCGAAGCGGTCTTCTGGATATTGCCGATATTGCCGAGCGTTGTCTCCATCTTCCCGGGCAGTTCCGAGAGATCATTGACATACCTGCCGTAATCCTCGCTGCTGATTTTTCCGAGTTTTTCCGCAAAATATACTGTCAGCATGGAGAGAAGCACAAGCTGTGTGCTGTAAGCTTTAGTTGTAGCCACGGCGATCTCGGGACCGGCCCATGTGTAGATCACTATATCAGCTTCCCTCGCAATGGAGCTGCCGATCACGTTGACAACCGCAAGCACCGTGGCCCCGCGTCTTTTCGCTTCCCTAAGAGCCGCCATGGAATCCAGTGTTTCACCGGACTGGCTGATTACGATCACCAGAGTATCCGGTCCGACAATCGGGTCGCAGTAGCGGAATTCGGAACCAAGAACCGCTTCTGCAGGTATCCTCAGGAGCTTTTCCATCATGTATTTGCCGACTACCCCTACATGGTATGCGCTTCCGCAGCCGACCAGATATATGCGTGAGATGTTTTTGATGAGATCCGGAACGCCGGCGAGTTCCTCGAACTCGATGCGGCTATCCTGAAGACGCGGGGAGAATGTGCGCCTGACCGCGTCTGGCTGTTCCATGATTTCCTTGAGCATGAAATGGGCGTAGCCTCCCTTTTCCGCAGAGGAAACGTCCCATTCCACAGCGTGCTTTTCTTTTGTTACAGGAAGCCTTCCTGCATCGTAGATACGTACGCTCTCAGGGGTGATCACGGCTACTTCGTCATCGTCCAGATAGCTTACCGTGCGGGTATGGGACAGCAGTGCCGTCACATCTGAGGCAATGAAGTTCTCCCCTTCACCGTAGCCGATTAGCAGAGGTGCATCCTTCTTCGCCGCGATGATCTGTCCGGGCGCGTCAGAGCTCAGTATACCCAGAGCGTAGGAGCCGCGTATGCGCGACAGCATCGCGTATACAGCGTCCATCAGGTCATGATACATATCGTAATAGTATTCCATCAGTTGTGCAACGACCTCGGTATCCGTTTCGGACTGGAATACTCTTCCGCTTCTTTCCAATGACTGCTTCAGTTCGCGGTAGTTTTCTATGATGCCGTTGTGAACAACAGCCACAATCCCCTCCTGCCCCATCTGGGGATGGGCATTTATATCGCTGGGTTCACCATGGGTCGCCCAACGCGTGTGGCCTATGCCAGTGGTCCCGGTAATCGGGGCTCCTTCATCCGTTTTTTCGCGCAGGACCGCAATGCGTCCTTTGCATTTTTCCACACGCAGCGTCCCGTCATCGGTGATGACGGCGACTCCCGCTGAATCGTAGCCTCTGTATTCCAGTTTTTCCAGTCCGTCCAGCAAAACCGGAACAGCCTGCGTTTTCCCTGCGATACCTATTATTCCGCACATGGATCTATTTCCTCTCCTTCGAGTATTTGAGCGCCGCGCCTATGAACCCCACGAACAGGGGATGCGGGCGGTTTGGGCGGCTCTTGAATTCGGGATGGAACTGCACGCCCACATAGAAATCCCTGTCTGAGAGCTCTACTGCCTCGACGAGCTTGCCGTCCGGGGATATGCCTGAAAGCGTCATGCCCGCTTCTTCGAACATGTCGCGGTAATCGTTGTTGAATTCATAACGGTGGCGGTGCCTTTCGCTGATAAGGTCGCTTTCGTAGCATCTCTCCATTGTGCTTCCGTGTTTGATCCTGCAGGGATAAGCGCCTAAACGAAGCGTACCGCCCTTGTCAATGTCATCGCTCTGCCCGGGCATGAAATCGATGACCTTATGTGGCGTGTCCGCATCGAATTCCCCGGAATTGGCGTCGGTGAAGCCCAGCACGTTGCGAGCGTATTCGATAACTGCTATCTGCATGCCGAGGCACACGCCGAAATAAGGGATATCGTGTTCTCTCGCGTATTTTTCGGAGACGATCATGCCCTCAATGCCACGGCTCCCGAATCCGCCCGGCACGATGATTCCGTCAGCCTCACCGAGTATCTGCCCGGCATTCTCTTCTGTGACTGTCTCGGAATCTATCCAGCTGATCCTGACATGGGCATTGTGGTGATAACCCGCGTGGTGAAGGGCTTCCTTAAGGGACAGGTAAGCATCATGCAGGGCAACATATTTGCCGACCAGCGCGATATTAACGGTATATTCCCTGTTTTTGATGCGCTCGATGAGCTCTTCCCATTCCGACAGATCCGGTTCGGGGGTCTCAAGTCCAAGTTCCCTGCAGACGATACCGGAGAAGTTTGCTTGTTCCAGCATCAGCGGGGCCTCGTATAGATTGGGCAGGGTTATGTTTTCGATCACGCAGTCATCCCTTACGTTGCAGAACATCGATATCTTCCTGAAGATTGATTCGTCCAGCGGGGAATCGCACCTGAGCACGATGATATCGGGGTTTATCCCCATTCCCTGCAGTTCCTTTACGGAATGCTGTGTCGGCTTCGTTTTGTGTTCGCCGCTCCCTGCGATATACGGCACCAAGGTCACATGTATGAACAGGCTGTTTCCCCGTCCGATCTCCAGGGAAAGCTGACGGGCAGCTTCAATGAACGGCTGTGACTCGATATCCCCTATCGTTCCGCCGATCTCGGTGATTACAACGTCTGCACCGGTCTGTTTGCCGACCCTGTAGATGAATTCCTTGATCTCGTCGGTGATATGTGGGATCACCTGCACCGTAGACCCGAGATACTCTCCTCTGCGCTCCTTGTTGAGCACGTTCCAGTAGACCTTTCCGGAGGTCAGGTTTGAATACTTATTGAGATCTTCGTCGATGAATCGCTCGTAATGGCCCAGATCCAGGTCTGTCTCGGCACCGTCTTCGGTCACATATACCTCACCGTGCTGGTAAGGGCTCATTGTGCCGGGATCGACATTGATGTATGGATCCAGCTTTTGGGCAGCCACCTTCAGACCTCTGGCCTTGAGCAGTCTGCCGAGCGAAGCAGCGGTGATGCCTTTGCCTAATCCGGAGACTACTCCTCCGGTCACGAAGATATACTTAGTCATCTGTTTTACCTTCCGCAATATATTTATCGGTCTGTTATTCCCATTCCACCGTGGCAGGAGGCTTTGAAGTGATGTCGTATACGACGCGCGTCACTTCGGGTATTTCGTCAGCAATGCGTCGGCTCGCGGCTGCGAGTACCTCATATGGCAGGCGGGTCCATTCGGCGGTCATGAAGTCATCGGTGCTCACTGCCCGCAGGGCCACCGTTGCGCCATACGCTCTGGAATCGCCTTTCACTCCGACGCTCTTGGTGTCCGTGAGCACTGCGAAATACTGGTCGGGATAATCGACACCGGCTTTATCCACTTCCTGGCGGAAGATCGCATCGGCCTCTTTGAGTATCTTCAGTTTATCCTCCGTTATCTCCCCGCTCACCCGTACGGCCAGTCCCGGACCCGGAAACGGCTGACGCCTTACGAGCTCGTCCGGCAGACCCAGCATGCTTCCAACTTTGCGGACTTCGTCCTTAAAAAGATCCCTGAGCGGTTCCACTATGGATCCAAAGGCGATGTTCTCAGGCAGTCCGCCCACGTTGTGGTGGCTCTTTATGGTGTCCGCTCCGCCCTTTCCGCTTTCTACCACGTCCGGATAGATAGTTCCCTGTGCCAGCACGTCTATGCGTCCGAGCTTCAGCGCTTCTTCTTCGAAGACTCGTATGAATTCCTCTCCGATGATCTTTCTCTTCTTCTCCGGATCGGTTACTCCTTTCAGCTTCCCAAGAAACCTGTCTGCGGCGTTGACGCGTATGAAATGCGCACCATAGTGATCTTTGAAGACGCTTTCGACGTAATCCCCTTCATCTTTGCGCATCATGCCGTGGTCGACGAAAACCATGTTGAGTCCGCTTCCGACGGCACGGGAAAGGAGCGCGGCCGTGACAGAGGAATCCACACCGCCCGACAGAGCCAGAAGGACCTTCCTTCCCCTCAGCTCCTCAGAATACTTTGCGACTGATTCCGATATGAAATCATCCATCTGCCAGCGGCTGGTGCAGCCGCAGATCCCGTAAAGGAAGTTGTTGAGAATCTTTCCGCCGTATTCCGTGTGCTCCACTTCGGGGTGGAACTGCACGCCGTACAGTTTTTTTTCGTCATTGGCTAAGGCGGCTATGGGGCAGCTGTCCGTATGCGCAATGACTTCGAAGCCGACGGGGAGCGAAACGATCCTGTCCTTGTGGCTCATGAAGCACCTGCTCGTTTCAGGCACTCCGGCAAAAAGGGCGTTTGGGGTAACAGTAACTTCCGTGCTTCCGTATTCGCCTTCTTCCGCACTGGCCACTGTAGCCCCTGACAGGTATGCCATAAGCTGCACACCGTAGCATATGCCAAGTATCGGGATGCCGAGATCAAAAATCGTCGGGTCGAAGCTCGGGGAGCCGGGGGCATATACGCTCGCAGGCCCGCCCGTAAAGATTATTCCGGCGTATCCGGAGTTCTTTATCTCTTTCGCCGTGATCCGCCTGTAATCCTTTATCTCGGCGTAGACATGCTGGTCACGCACTCGGCGCGCTATCAACTGGTCATACTGTCCGCCGAAATCCAGGACGAGTATCTTCTCTGCGGCATCCTCTGATGTCATATCGTTATATCCTCCACTGTTCTGTCAGCATCCTTTATTAAGGGCTGTATCATTTCCACAAAGTGCTCCACCTGTTCTTCGCTTCTGCCCGTGAACTTTTCCGGGCTCATAAGAGCCTTCATTTCGTCCGCGGTCATCCCGAATTCTCCAGTGGCAGCCAGCATCTCTATCAGGTCGCAGTTCTCGCCGTCACGCAGGGCTCTGGTTGCTTCCATCGAACATGAGCGTATGATCTCGTGAAGATGCTGTCTGTCTCCTCCCCGGCGAACGCCTTCCATCAGCAGATTCTCCGTTGACAGGAAAGGCATGTAATCCTCTACGGCCTTACGGGTGAGCTTCTCGTTGACGATTAGCCCGTCCGCCACGTATGCCGCCAGTCGGAGGATCGCGTCCGCGGCGAGGAAGCCTTCGGGCATCGAAATGCGGCGGTTGGCGGAATCGTCCAACGTCCTTTCGAGCCACTGCAGCGATGCCGTGTCTGCGGCGTTGCCCGCGTCGTTCATGAGATACCTGGCCAGAGAACACATGCGCTCGCAGTGCATGGGATTCCTCTTGTAGGCCATGGCAGAGGAACCGACCTGCCCGGAGGCAAAGGGCTCTTCGATCTGCCCGTCGTGCTGCAACAGCCTTATATCATCTGCCATCCTGTAGCAGCTCTGGGCGATGGAGGACAGCGCGTTCAGTATACGGCTGTCCTGCTTGCGCGGATATGTCTGACCGCATACAGGGAATATCTCCTTAAAGCCGAAGTCTTTGGCAATCATCTGGTTCATCCGGTCGATCCTAGATGTGTCGCCTTCGAAAAGGTCGAGGAAGCTCGCTTCAGTGCCAGTGGTCCCGCGGCAGCCGAGGAACTTCATGCTGTTCAGAACGAAATCAACTTCCTCAAGATCAGCGAGGAAATCCTGCATCCAGAGCGTGGCTCTTTTTCCTACGGTCACAGGCTGTGCCGGCTGGAAATGGGTGTAGCCAAGCGTCGGCATACCTTTGTATCTGGTTGCAAAATCAGCCAACACCGCCAGTACCTTCACCAGTCCTGCGCGTATATGCTCCAGTGCGCTGCGGTAGATTATCAGGTCTGCGTTGTCGGTCACATAACAGCTCGTAGCCCCCAGATGAATGATGCCTGCAGCATTGGGTGCAGCGACGCCGAAGGTGTATATGTGTGCCATCACGTCGTGACGTACCTCCGCTTCTCTGCGGGCCTCCAGTTCGTAATCTATATCGGTTATATGTGCTTCCAGCTCCTTTACCTGCTCTTCGGTTATCGGAAGCCCCAGTGCGCTCTCGGCTTTAGCCAGGGACACCCACAGCCTGCGCCATGTGGTATAGCGGGAATCATCCGAGAAAAGGCGGAGCATATGATCGGAAGCGTATCTCTTGGAAAGAGGAGATTCAAATATATCGTGCATGGTTCAGTCCTTTATCAGGTAGCTTTCTCTTTCGGCACCGACGGAAACGTAGGTCACCCTGCAGCCCGCGGTCTTTTCAATGAAATCAACATAGTCCTGAGCGGCCTTCGGCAGGTCCGACCACTTGCGTGCGCCGGAGATGTCGCAGTTCCAGCCGTCCATGTATTCGATCACGGGTGTGGCGCTGTCCAGCAGTGTCGGGAACGGGAATTTACCTGTCTGCCTGCCTTCGGAGACATATGCCGTGCATACGGGGATCTTTTCCATATAGCTGAGGACATCAAGTTTGGTTACGGCGATCTCGGTAGCACCCTGTTTTTCCACGCCGTAGGCCGTGGCAGGAGCGTCGTACGCCCCGACCCGTCTTGCACGGCCGGTAGTGGCTCCGTATTCTCCTCCGGCTTCCCTCAGCCTGTCGGCTTCATCTCCGAACATCTCTGAAACAAAGGCCCCTTCTCCCACACATGTGGAGTAGGCTTTTACTACGCCCATTATCCGGTCTATCTTTACACCGGGATAGCCCGATCCGATCGGCGCATAAGCCGCCAGCGTATTGGAGGAAGTCGTGAAGGGAACGATGCCGAAATCAACGTCCTTCAGTGCGCCGAGCTGCGCTTCAAAGAGGATGTTCTTTCCCGCCCTGTCGGCATCCTTCAGGAATTCTCCGGTATCGCAGACGAACGGGGCAAGCTTCACGGCGTAATCGGCGATCCACCTGTCCAGCATTTCCTCTGTATATGGTTCTGCCCCGTATACGTTCTTTATGGTCAGGTTTTTCCATTCCATGATCTCCATGAGGTGATCCTTAAGAGCTTTCAGGTCCCTGACCTCGCCTGCGAGGGCGGTCTTTTTCTGATATTTGTCGGAATAGAAGGGTGCGATGCCCTGCTTTGTGGAGCCGTACTGTTTATCTTTCAGGCGCGCCTCCTCCAGCCCGTCCTGTTCGCGGTGCCAGGGCAGGAGCAGAGAAGCCCTTTCGCTTACTTTAAGGTTTTCCGGCGTTATCTTCACGCCCTTTTCCCTTACAGCTGCCATCTCGGAATCAAGGCTCTCCGCATCCAGGGCAACGCCGTTTCCGATAACGTTCACTATCCCGTCGCTCAGGATTCCTGAGGGCAGTAGATGCAGGGCAAATTTCCCCTTTTCGTTCACTACGGTGTGACCGGCGTTGGCTCCTCCCTGATAGCGGACGACGACGTCGTATTCCCTTGTAAGAAGGTCCACCATACGTCCTTTCCCTTCGTCTCCCCAGTTGATCCCCACGATTGCGCAGTTTGACATGATTGATCCTCCTAAGATACCAAAAATATAATTACGGTATATTATATCACGTTGTCCAGAACATAAGCTCGCCGTAAGAAGGAAGAGGCCAGAAAGAAGACGCGGTGGATACTTCCGCGCTGTCGCAGTGTTTCCTCAACTCTTCCATCAGGGGAATGACCTCGTCCCTGACCATGACGGCCTCAGACAATGCATCTTTCTGAGTGGCCAGTTCAACAGCTTTTCCCAGCGCACAGGAAGCCGCATAGATAGCATCTGACGATTCGGAGAGCTCCTTTACCATAGCCTTTTCAAAGCGGCAGCTGATGCCTTCAACCGCATTCTTCTTTGCTGCGGCACCTTTTGCAAGATCCGCGGCATATCCTTCGACCGCGGGTATGATGAGCTTCATGGCCATGTCTTCCATAGTCCTTGCCTCGATGAGCACGGTTTTGCAGTAATTCTCCAGAAGGATCTCATAACGGGACTTCAGTTCGGCCTCGGTATAGACCTTCAAGGAGGTGAGCATCTTTATATTCTTTTCGTCCAGCAGATGAGGGAGCGCATCGGGGGTGGTGCGGTAATTCGACAGTCCGCGTTTTACGGCCTGTTCGGGCCAGGAAGCATCGTATCCGTTACCGTTGAAGATGATCCGTTTATGCGCTTTTACGGTCTCTACGATGACGTTGTGGATCTCGGTCGCTTTATCCGGTGCGGCTTCGATACGATCCGCAAATTCCTTCAGGGTTGCTGCAACGGCACTGTTGAGCATGGTATTGGCTGCAGCTATGCTCTGGGATGAACCGGGCATGCGGAATTCGAATTTGTTGCCGGTAAAAGCGAAGGGGGAAGTGCGGTTGCGGTCCGTCGTGTCGCGGCGTATGCTGGGCAGCACGTCCGTTCCGAGGCTCATGGTGCGCTTCAGACTCTTGGCATTCGGTGCAGAGTCGGCCAGAGAATCGAGAAGAGCTGTGAGATCCTCTCCCAAAAAGACAGAAACCACAGCGGGAGGCGCTTCGTTGGCCCCAAGCCTGTGGTCGTTTTCAGCTGATGCGACAGATATCCTGAGAAGATCCTGATAGTCGTCTACCGCTTTTATGACTGCCGTGAGGAAAAGCAGGAACTGCAAGTTCTCTTTCGGGGTGTCCCCGGGAGAAAGGAGATTTATCCCTGTGTCCGTAGCCAGGGACCAGTTGTTGTGTTTGCCTGAGCCGTTCACTCCGTTGAAAGGTTTTTCGTGCAGAAGGCAGACCAGACCGTGCTTTTCTGCGGTCTTTTTCATTACCTCCATCACCAGCTGGTTCTGATCCGAAGCCAGATTGGCGGTGGAATATATGCAGGCAAGTTCGTGCTGGGAAGGTGCAACTTCATTGTGTTCCGTTTTTGCCGCTATGCCCAGTTTCCAGAGTTCTTCGTTTATCTCCTCCATGAAGGATGCCACGCGGGATTTGATGGCTCCGAAATAATGATCGTCCATTTCCTGCCCCTTCGGTGCGGTAGCGCCGAAGAGGGTCCTGCCTGTGTAGCGCAGATCAGGCCTTTTTTTATATGCTTCGAGCGGGACCAGAAAGTATTCCTGCTCAGCTCCAGCCATCGGACGTACGTTTTTAACGCCCCTGTTTCCCATGAGCTTAAGTATCCGGACGGCCTGTTTGGAAACTGCGCTCATCGATCTGAGGAGAGGAGTTTTCTTGTCCAACGCTTCGCCGGTGTACGCACAGAACGCGGTGGGGATGAACAGTGTCTTGCCTCGTATGAATGCGTATGAGGTGGGGTCCCAGGCAGTGTAGCCTCTGGCTTCAAAGGTAGCCCTAAGACCTCCGGAAGGGAACGAAGACGCGTCAGGCTCTCCCTGTATGAGCTTGTTGCCGGAAAAATCCATTATCGCTTCCCCTTCTGAAGAGAGTTCGATAAAGGAATCATGTTTTTCCGCGGTAAGGCCGGTCATCGGCTGGAACCAGTGGGTAAAGTGAGTGGCGCCCTTTTCAATAGCCCAGTTCTTCATCGCGAAGGCTACGGCGTTGGCCACATCGATGTCCAGTTTTTCCCCGTTTTCGATGGTTCTCATGAGGGAAACGTAGATCTCCGGAGAAAGGCTCTTTTTCATTTCCTTCTCTCCGAACAGGCTGCATCCAAAATAGTCTAGTAACTTTTTCATTCTCATTTCCTTCCTTAATTATTTTGATGATCTTTTTCTTCCGGAAAAAAAACAAGAAACATTGTACCTCGTATAGCAGTTATTGTAAAATACATATAATAATATAGTTACCATATTTTTTATATATAGTAAAAAGAGGCAGACATGGAACTTCGGACTCTCTCATATTTTGTAGCTGTGGCAGAAGAACTCAACATTTCAAAGGCGGCTGAAAAGCTCAAGATGAGCCAGCCTCCTCTGAGCCTCACGATACGCAACCTTGAGGAAGAATTAAATACAGAGCTGTTCATCAGAGGCAAAAGGCAGCTGGCCATCACGGAATCCGGGGAGCTTTTGTACCGAAGGGCAAAAGAGATACTGGACCTGTCTGGAAAAGCGGCCGAGGAGATACGTTCCATGAAGGACGGCATGACAGGCACGATAGCTTTAGGACTGGTGGAGGGAATGGCCCCGGATTTCGCCGGGGCGTGGTTCGCGGGATTCTCGCGCGAATACCCCAAAGCACGCTTCCGCATCCTGGACGGAAACAGCGACGACCTGATTGAAAAGCTCAGGAGCGGAATAATATCTCTGGCAGTCATCACCGCTCCATACGATTCGTCACTACTGAACAGCTTCCCTGTCGGGATCGGAGACATGTACGCGATGATGAGCAAGGACCATCCGCTTGCCGATCATGCCGGCGAGAGCGTGACGATAAAGCAGCTCGCCGATCAGCCGCTCATCGTGCCCAGCCGCAGGGCCACGATAGATATGATAATAAAATGGTTCCGCGAGATTAAATGCGAGCCCAACATAGTATGCGAGATGGACAGCTATCTGGACGCGGCGGCGCTGGCCGGAAGGGGAATGGGCATCTCGATCTTTCCCCAGACTTCATACATAGGCAACACCTCTCTGGTGTTCAAGAAGATAGGAGGAAGCGGAAGGAACGTGGACTATCTCTTCGTGTGGCGAAAGGGCCATCCCCTTCCGACCATAGAGGAAAAGTTCATCGATTATGTGAGACAGGAGACACAGGGACAAGGCAAGCCCGGATGAACCCGTAACCCGCATTGCACTGTCCTGCGATATAATAAAATAGCTAATTCCCGTCTTTGTGATCAGGAAGGCGGGAGAAAAATGGAAGGGGGAATAAATGGACGTATTGTCAAACGAGGTAATAGACCAGTTAAAAGAAAGGAAATCGGTGAGGGTATTTACGGACCAGGAAGTAAGTGCCGAGGTGAAGCAGATTCTTTTTGCCAGCGCAGCGGAGGCCCCGACTGCAGGGAACCAGCAGCTATATACGATCCTGGACATTACCGACGGTGAACTGAAGAAGAGGCTTTCCGTGCTCTGTGACAATCAGGCTTTCATTGCGTCAGCGCCCGTCGTGCTCATCTTCTGTGCTGATATGCTCAAATGGCTCGATGCCTACAGGGAGGCAGGGCTTGACCACAGGCCTGCCGGAGCAGGCGACCTGTTCATCTCTATGGACGACGCGCTGATCGCCTCTCAGAACGTTGTCACGGCGGCTCAAAGTCTGGGCCTGGGTTCCTGTTATATAGGTGACATCATGGAAAACTGCGAGGCTGTACGGGAGGCGCTGTGTCTGCCGGAAATGATCTTCCCTGCGGCTATGCTGGTGATAGGATACCCTACGCAGCAGCAGCTCAACAGGACAAAGCCTGCGCGCTTCCCGATGGATTTTATCGTCATGGAAAACACATACAGGAGGAGGACCGGAGAAGAACTGAGGGAAATGTTCAGGAAGGATACCGAACCTGCGGGCAAAAGCTTTGAGGAATGGATCGCGGCCTTCTGCAAAAGGAAGTATGAATCAGGGTTCTCGCGTGAGATGACCCGTTCGGTGGAGAAGTACCTGGACGATTACAGGAGAAAATAGAACTGACATACGGGAAATGATCCCGTCAGTACACGGTACCCGCCAAATTACTTCGAATTTTTTAATTTTCAAGCGGGAGCGGGGGCTATATCTTATTGATAACTTCCCGCTCTTTTGCTATATTATTGGTATGATTCGGCAATCGGGGCAGCAGTTCCTTCAGGGGAATTACAGCTGCACTTTTATATTTTCCTTTGCCGTCATGGAGGTCACTTATGAAAAAAGTAGCCGTTATCATGGGAAGTGACAGCGACCTTCCGGTCGCGCAGAAAGCGGCAGATGTATTGAAGACGTTCGGCGTGCCCTTTGAGGTGAGAGTCATGTCTGCCCACCGGACTCCAGACGCTGCCGCGGCATTTGCCGATAAAGCCGAGGAGAATGGATTCGGAGTCATAATTGCTCTGGCAGGGATGGCTGCGCATCTGGCGGGAGCTTTCGCAGCGAGGACCGTCATTCCCGTCATCGGGGTGCCTGTGAAATCCTCATTCGAAGGGATGGACGCACTGCTGTCCACTGTGCAGATGCCTTCGGGCATACCTGTCGCGTCCGTCGCTGTTGACGGAGCCAAGAACGCCGCGTATCTCGCTGCAGAGATACTCGCATTATCTGACAGGGATCTGCATGACAGACTTGTTTCATACAGAAGAGAAGCCAGCGAGGAAGTAGCCGCCAAGGACGCCAAGGTGTCCGCTATGTTCAAAGACTAACCTTAACAGGATATCATCATATATTAGGGAGGATCTAAAATGACCAAAAAGCTCGTTTATTCGGGAAAAACGAAGGATGTGTTCGCTCTTGACAACGGACATTACCTGCTGAAATTCAAGGATGACGTCACGGGAACCGACGGTAAGTTCGATCCGGGCGCCAATACTGTCGGCCTCTCCATAGAAGGAGTCGGCAAAATCAATATCAAAATGTCCGTCTATTATTTCGAGAAGCTTATCGCCGCAGGAGTAAAGACGCATTATATCAGTGCCGACGTCGACAGCGCCGAAATGGAAGTCGTCCCGGCAAAGCCTTTCGGACATGGGCTTGAGGTCGTATGCCGCCGCAAGGCAGTGGGCAGCTTCTACCGCCGTTACGGTGAGTACTGCGAGCTGGGCCAGGATCTTCCGTATTACGTAGAGACGACCTTCAAAAATGACGCGAAGGATGACCCGCTGGTCACCCCTGACGGGCTCGTGGTGCTGGGCGTCATGGATATGGCTCAGTATGAATCACTGAAGGAATCCACCCAGAAGATCACGGCCATCATCGCCGACGACATGGCTTCCCGCGGGCTGGAACTCTACGACATAAAGTTCGAATTCGGTGTGGCCGATGGGGAGGTCATTCTTATCGACGAGATCGCTTCAGGCAATATGAGAGTATATAAGGACGGCGAATACATCGAGCCGATGGAACTGTCCAAGCTTTTCTTTGCGTAAAGATGAGATAAAAGGGGAAAATCTGTGGGAGAGAATATTCATGAGGAATGCGGGGTCTTCGGCGTATTCGCAGACAAGCAGTTCGACGCCGCGAATTACTGCTACTACGGCCTTTTCGCACTCCAGCACAGAGGACAGGAGTCCTGCGGCATCGTTGTAAACGATGACGGGGTCTTCAACGCTCATATAGATAAGGGCATAGTGGATGACGTCTTTACTTCCAGGGTCATGGAGTCCTTTGACAACGGCAGGATGGCTATAGCACACGTACGCTACGGAACCAAGGAGACTGCCGGAAGGCGCGACGCCCAGCCGATAGTCGTCAGCCATCATAAAGGCAATATCGCCCTGTGTTACAACGGGGCAATCAACAATGCCTATGAGCTCAGGATAGAGATGGAAGAGAGCGGCAGCATGTTCCATACCAATTCTGAAGCCGAGATCATAACAAACGTCATCGCCAGAGAGAGGCTGACCAGCACATCTACCGAGGAGGCGGTCTACCGCGCCATGGACAAGATCAAAGGGGCGTACTGCGTAGTCATGATGTCCCCGACGAAGATGATCGCCTTCAGGGACGAGCACGGATTCCATCCGCTCTGTTACGGAATCACGGATGAAGGCGTATATGTCGTTGCCTCCGAGACCTGCGCTCTGGATGCAGTTGGTGCACACCTGATCCGCGATGTAAAGCCGGGCGAGATACTTGTTTTTGAAAAGAACGGAGTCAGGAGCCTCACCGGGCACTGCGGCAAGTCTCCCCGAGCTCTGTGCATTTTCGAATATATCTATCTGGCGCGTCCGGACAGCGTGATCGAAGGCTGTTCCGTCCATAAGGCCAGAAGGAAGGCTGGCGAGATGCTGGCCAAGATCTACCCCGTGGACGCGGATGTGGTCATAGGCGTACCTGATTCGGGCCTGGACGCTGCTATCGGCTACTCCAAGGAGAGCGGCATCCCATACGGTATTGGATTTGTCAAGAACAAATACATAGGGCGCACTTTCATCGTACCGGGCCAGCACCTCAGGGAAGACAGGGTGAAGATAAAGCTCAATCCCATATCGGATACAGTGGAAGGCAAAAGGATCGTACTCATAGACGACTCCATCGTAAGAGGTACGACAAGCACCCGCATCGTCCGAATGCTCAGGGAAGCCGGGGCTAAGGAAATACATATGAGAGTATCCGCGCCTTTGTTCGTCAACCAGTGCTTCTACGGTACGGATATAGAGTCCCGTGAGGCGCTCATAGCCAACCGTTTCCCCAAAGAGCAGATACCGGAGATCATCGGGGTGGACTCGCTGGGATTTTTACCTTTGGAGAACGTGAGGGATATCGTCGTTGACGGCGATAACAAAGGTTTCTGCACCGCGTGCTTCGATGGGATGAACCCCACCGATATAGACCAGACATCAAAGAGCTTCAAATATGCAAAAAAGATCAAGCAGGGAGACGAATAATGGTCAAAAACAGCGAATCCGAGAGCTACAAAGCTGCGGGAGTGGATGTTACTGCGGGTTATAAGGCCGTAGAACTGATGAAGAAGCATATCGCCAGGACAAAGACATCCGGCGTTCTGGATGAAGTAGGCGGCTTCGGGGGGCTCTTCAGACCTGATTTCGCAGGAATGAAGGAGCCTGTCCTTGCCAGCGGTACCGACGGAGTCGGGACCAAGCTTATGATAGCCTTCAATCTGGATAAGCATGATACAGTGGGTATAGACTGCGTAGCGATGTGTGTAAACGACGTCATTTGCTGTGGGGCTTCGCCCATTTTCTTTTTGGACTACATCGCCTGCGGGAAGAACTATCCTGAACGGATAGCGGAGATAGTAAAAGGAGTAGCTGACGGGTGTGTTGCTGCGGAGTGCGCGCTGATCGGCGGGGAGACCGCCGAAATGCCGGGCTTCTATCCGGAAAACGAGTATGACCTGGCAGGCTTCGCTGTAGGAATAGGCGACAAGTCCAAGCTACCGGATAAGGAGACCATCAAGCCGGGAGACGTTATAATCGGGCTGCCTTCCTCCGGCGTGCACTCAAACGGATTCTCGCTGGTAAGAAAGGTCTTCGGTATAACACCCGATTCCTCGGATGTTGGAAAAGACGTTTTGGAGGAACTGCTAACGCCAACAGTCATATATGTCAAACCTATGAAGGAGCTTTTCAAAGCCGTGACGGTAAAGTCAGTCTCTCATATAACCGGTGGCGGATTCTACGAGAATGTCCCAAGGGCACTGCCCGAAGGAATAACGGCCAGGATCGACAAGGATTCCTTCACCGTGCCCGAGATCTTCAGGGAAATACAGAAAGCAGGAGGCATCCCCGAGAGAGATATGTACAATACCTTCAACATGGGGATCGGCATGGCAGTTACGCTGGATAAAAGCGAGGCTGACAAAGCTCTGGAGGTGCTGAAAAACTGCGGAGTTGCTGCCTCGG
This sequence comes from Eubacteriales bacterium, assembly GCA_024685545.1. Lineage (GTDB taxonomy): Bacteria > Bacillota > Clostridia > Eubacteriales > Anaerofustaceae > JAAYHF01. The sequence goes on from JAIKVR010000006.1 coordinate 45,431, forward strand.
TCATAGGTGAGACTGTGACCGGCGAGAAAGGGGTAAGTTTCTGATGAAGGCTTTTGAACCTGCCAGGATCGTTGTATTGGTCTCCGGAGGAGGCACCAACCTTCAGGCGCTCATCGACGCGGAGAAAAGCGGGAAACTCAAGCACGGCAGGATCGTGCTGGTAATAAGCAATGTCAAGGATGCGTATGCCCTGACGAGGGCAGCGGAAAACGGCATCTCGGCAATGACGATCACAAGGAAGGCTTCCGGAGGAAAGGAAGGTTTCGAGAAGAACCTAATGACTGCAATCGACGAAGCAGGTGCAGACCTTATCATTATGGCGGGGTTTCTCGCTATCCTCTCAGAGAACTTCACGAGCAGGTATCCGGAAAAGATCATCAATATACACCCATCACTTATCCCATCATTCTGCGGAGAAGGCTACTACGGCCTGAAGGTGCACGAGGAAGCGCTGAAATACGGCGTCAAGGTAACCGGTGCAACTGTGCATTTTGCCAACGAAATACCCGACGGCGGGAGGATCATCATGCAGAAAGCCGTGAAGATCAGGGACGACGATACGCCTGATGTCCTGCAGAAAAGGGTAATGGAGCAGGCGGAGTGGAAGATACTGCCTGCGGCGGCTGAAAAGGTTTGCAGGGATATCGTAAAAAACAGGAAACAGTGATATATAATAAGCTCAAGGAGGAATCAAAATGGAGACTTACAGAACTTATACCGCGGCAGAACTGCTGAGCAGCAACGTCTATCCCGGACGCGGTATCATGATCGGCATGAGCGAGGACGGGAAGAGCGCGGTGACAGCTTATTTCATCATGGGCCGCAGTGACAATAGCCGCAACAGGATATTCAAGGAAGAGGACGAAACATTGATGATATATCCTTTCGACGCTTCCAAGGTAAGCAATCCCGAGCTCATAATCTATGCGCCGGTAAGGGTCTTCGACAATAATCTCGTGGTAACCAACGGCGACCAGACCGACACTATCGTAGAGTACCTTCAGAAAGGGCTGCGGTTCGAGGACGCCCTGGAGACCAGGACCTTCGAACCGGACGAACCAAACTTTACGCCGAGGGTAAGCGGTATCGTCAAGTTCCACGGACATGACTTCAATTATAAACTCAACATACTCAAGAGCATCGACGAGAAAGGCACCGAATGCGTGCGGTACACTTTCTGCTACGAGCCGGTTGCGGGTCTGGGCCACTTTATCCATACCTACAACGGTGACGGCGCACCGATCCCATCCTTTACCGGAGAGCCTGAAAGGGTGAAGATCCCCAATGACATCGACGGGTTTACTTCCGAGCTCTGGGACAACCTCAACGAAGCCAACAAGGTGTCTCTGTATGTGCGTTACGACAATCTGACAGACAACACCCACGAGATCAGGGTGAAAAATAAACACGTTAATTGACCAAGGAGAAAAGAATGAAAGAATTTGAACTGAAATACGGCTGCAACCCGAATCAGAAGCCTGCCAAGATCTTCATGGCAGACGGGAGCGAGTTGCCAGTAGAGATCCTGGGCGGCAGACCAGGCTACATCAACTTCCTCGACGCTTTCAATTCATACCAGCTCGTACGTGAATTGAAAGAACAGCTGCATACCACCGCCGCGGCTTCATTCAAGCACGTTTCACCCACCAGCGCCGCTCTGGCGATCCCCATGAGCAAAGAGCTGAAAAAAGCTGTCTTTGCCGACGATATCGAGGGCATTGACGATTCACCGCTGGCTACAGCGTATGCCAGGGCGAGAGGAACCGACAGGATGAGCTCTTTCGGGGACTGGATCGCCCTCTCCGATACCTGTGACGTCACTACTGCGAAGATCATCCGCAGGGAAGTCTCCGACGGCGTCATCGCCCCGGGATTTACACCTGAAGCTCTTGAGATCCTCCATCGCAAGAAGAACGGCAATTATCCGATCATCCGCATTGAGGAAGGCTACACACCCGATCCGGTGGAGATGAAGCAGGTATATGGCGTCACTTTCTCCCAGATCAGAAACAATTTCGTAATCAACGCCGACCTTCTGAAGAACATCGTCACAAAGAATAAGGATCTGCCCGAATTCGCAGTCAGAGACATGATAGTAGCTCTCCTGACACTCAAATACACGCAGTCCAACTCAGTGTGCTTTGCGGAAGACGGACAGGCGATCGGCGTAGGCGCCGGACAGCAGAGCCGTATCCACTGCACGAGGCTAGCTGGCGGGAAAGCCGACAACTGGCACCTCAGACAGACCGAAAAGGTTCTGGATCTTCCGTTCAAGGAAGGATTGGGACGTCCCGACAGGGACAACGCGATCGACGTCTATCTCTCAGATGACTATGATGACGTGATCGGCGATGATGTCTGGGAAAAGACATTCACCCGCAAGCCCGAGCCTTTCACCAAGGAGGAAAAGAGAGCATACCTCAATTCCCTCGACAAGACCACCTGCGGGTCAGACGCATTCTTCCCGTTCGAGGATAACATCGTACGCGCCAGAAGGAGCGGAGCGAAATACGTCGCCGAGCCTGGCGGAAGCGTACGCGACAAACAGGTCACGGAAAAGGCTGACGAGTACGGAATGGTCATGGCCTTCACGGGCATGAGGCTGTTCCATCATTAAAAGACCGTCAAAATTACATTAAATAATCCCCCTCGTACGAGGGGGATATCTTGTATATTCACGGATCGTATCAGACGCACAAAAGCCCCGTCGTAATGACGAGGCTTTTGATTTTATCTTATCGCTTTATTTTCCTCTTCCAGAGCCTCCGCCGTGTGTGCTTCCGCCGCCGGAAGAACTGCTGTTGTTACTGGGCACTTCTGGTGCGCGGTAAGTGTTGCTGGGATTTCCCTGCACGGGGTGAGTGCCTGAAGGCCTTGTCGGGCGGTAGCTGTTTCCACTCGGATGCGAATCTCTTCCCGTGGGACGCGAGTGCTGTGGGCTGCCGGGATTCAGAGTCTCAGTTGGCCTGTGTGAAGCATTCCCGAAACCGCCGTGGTAATTGCTGTCCGATGAAGGCCGCGAATAGATGTCGTGACTCCCGCTCCGGTAGTATGGCCTGTTCGCGGACGAAAGAAGTCCTTTGCCCAGCAGAAGCAGAAGAAGGATCCCTAGTACGGTCATATTTATTTCTCCTTTCCGGAAGGCTTTAGAATGTCTCGAATATATTCTCGTCGAGTTCTGTCAGTATCTTGACTGTAAGCTCAACGGCATTCTCGAAGTCTTCCTCGGCAGTGATGCCGTTGGCTGAGTGTGCGTATCTGACAGGTATGCCCATTACGATGGTGGGTATTCCCTGGTTTGCGACGTGATACTTCATGCCGTTGGTCCCGCTGCCTTCTCTTACGCCCGCCTGCCATTTGATTCCGTATTTTTTCGCTGTATCCAGAGCGAATTTCTGGAATCTGGGGTGGGAAATCATGCTTCCGTCCATATGCCTTAGGAATGGACCGTGTTTGAGTCTTGTCTGGATGTCGCTGCCGGAGGCGATAGTGTCGTCCGCGGGGCATCCTTCAAAGCAGATGACCAGGTCGGGCTTGACTGTCTGAGCCGCTATTTGGGCGCCGCCCGCGTTGAACTCCTCCATAACGGCCAGCACGCCCGAAACGTCGACCTTGAGATCCATATCCTTTATGCGGTTAAGGGTGGTGATGACAGCTGCGCAGCCGACTCTGCAGTCGAATGCCTTGCCGAAGATCAGTCCGTGTTCCTCGTCGTATTCGCACGTGGTGTCGAAGGTTGCCGGTTCGCCCATTGTGATCGCGAATTCTTCCTCAGCTTCCTTATCGCTCGTCGCGCCTACGTCCATCGAGAGCTGGTTGATCTGGGTAATGGCGCCCGCATTGGCTGATGAAGTCTTGGCGTAGTGCGGAGAAACAGAGCTGATTATTCCAGGGATGAATTCGCCTCTGTCGTTCCGTACTCTGACCTTATCTGAAGCCAAAGTTACCAGTGTTGGGCTGCCCAGATTCGTGAATCTGAGAGAACCGTCGGGACGCACTGAATGGACCATGAATCCAACTTCGTCGCTGTGGGCATCGAGAAGAACATGGAGCTTCTTGCCAGAGAAATTCTTCGGCTTCATATAGAAGTTTCTCATATGGTCTTCGTAGACATCCAGCTCCTTGGTGTAGCGTCTGGCTGTATTGACTACTTCGTCTTCAAAGCCGGAGGGCCCGAAGGCGTCGGCAAGCTCGGTTATGAGCTCAACATTTTTATTCATTTTTTCTCTCCGTATTAATGCTTTTGACTTTTACGCAAAGCCCTTTTTACGCTGTATTATAACACAGCTTTAATCATTTTCGCTTGACTTGCCTTGAATTTCCGTTTAGAATTTGTTTTAGTGAAAATTAGGTCTTAATTTCAACAAAAAACGTATATTGAAAGAGGTTTTGTTCAATGGTAAAAAAGCTCAGGGAATCCGTGATGCCGATATACGCCATCGGAGCAGCCTGGCTGTTATACGCCCTCTTCTTCCCGCTGTACAAAGGGGTGCATTTCCTGGCAGCCGCAGCTCTTTCCGCCGCGGCATATTTCGCAGCGAAAATGATCTTCCCGCCTAAGGAAGTGCTGGTGGAAAAGGGCTTTATGGAACTCACCGGGGATGAAAAAGCCGATAAGATGATCGAAGAGGCCAACGAATACATCAGACAGATGAGGACCGCGGTGAAGGGCCTTCCTTCCGGCAACAGCGTTGCCGCCGATGAGGAAAAGATTGAGGAAGTCACCGAGAAGATATTCGGATATCTGAAGGATCATCCGGACGAGTCCTTCGATATCCATCGCTTCACATCATATTACCTGCCAACGACCGTAAAGCTGCTGGAGACATATCAGAACCTGAATTCCAAGAACGTTTCCGCCCAGAACGTCACTTCTACCATGAAGAAGATCGACGATATGCTGGATAAGGTGATAGCCGCATTCGAGAACCAGCTCAACGGCTTGTATGCCTATCAGGCGATGGACGTTTCCGCGGAGATAAACGTTATGCAGGATATACTGAAGACGGAAGGACTGCTTACGGGGGATACGATCGACACCGTCAAGGCAGGAGTCACCGGAGAATCCGCAGTAAGGGATTTTGAGAAGGATGCCCCGTCTGACGGCATCACCCTCTCACTGAACGAGAAAAAATAATAATCCAATATAGATATAAACGAAAGGATACAAAATGAGCGAAGAAATCAAGATCGAAACAGAACAGACCCCGGAGCTTGTCTTCGGAAGCGAGCCCGCCATCGAGATAGAAACAGTTTTAGAGGATGCCTCTAGAGCTCTCGAAGCGGCAGAGACCGGCAGTAAGGAACTGACCACCCCCAAATTCACCGAAAAAGAGATGCAGGTGATCACGGACTTTGCCGATAAGATCGATATCACCAATGCCACCCAGGTGTTGCAGTACGGCAGCGGTGCCCAGAAGCATATCGCAGGCTTCTCCGAGAGCGCCCTCGACAAGGTCCGCAACAAGGACATGGGTTCCATAGGCAACGATCTCTCCAACCTGGTGCTGACACTGAAGGGCTTCGACGGCTCTGACAAAAAGGGCATAGCCAAATGGTTCCAGAGCACCCGCAGGACGCTAGCCAAGATGAAGAAGAACTACGAAAGAGTGGAAGTAAACGTCGACCAGGTCGTAAAGGTACTGGAAGGCCATCAGGTCACCCTTTACAAGGACATCAACATGTTCAACCAGATGTACGAGTTGAACGCAAAGTACTACAAGGAACTCTCCATGTACATCCAAGCCGGAAAGATCTCTCTTGAAAAGGCTGACGCACATCTCAAGGAACTCAGAGCCAAGGCTGCTGAGACCGGTGCCACGGAAGATGCACAGGCTGCCAATGACTTCGCCAACCAGATCACACGCTTCGAAAAGAGGATCTACGATCTTGAACTGACCAAGACCATTTCCTTGCAGATGGGTCCGCAGATCAGGCTTCTGCAGAACAATGACTCACTCATGGCCGAAAAGATCAATTCCTCCATCGTTAATACCATTCCTCTCTGGAAGAGCCAGATGGTCCTGGCCCTCGGACTGGAGAATGCAAGAGCTGCCACCGAAGCACAGAAGCAGGTCACCGATATGACCAACAAACTGCTCAGAGAGAACAGCGAGAAGCTGAAGATGGGCACCATCGAAGCGGCTAAAGAAGGTGAGAGGGGCATTGTCGAGATCGACACGCTGAAGAAGACCAACGAAGACCTCATCACCACCATCGATACCGTGCTTCAGATTCAGAAGGACGGCAAAGCCAAGAGAGCCGATGCTGAAAAAGAACTGGCTGCCATCGAGAACCAGCTCAAGCAGAAGCTGCTTGAAGTCGCCACAAATGCTCAGAAAGACAACGCAAACGCGTAAAAATGAAAGAAACTGCAGATAAAAAGAAACAAAACAATACAGAAAAGCCATTGAAGGCCATAGGCAGGGGGAAAGCGATTTTCATCGTGATCCTGTGCATCATTCTTGCCGTCTTCGTCGGAGGCCGACGCGGGCTGATGAACGAGAGGAAAGAAGCTCTTTCGTATTTCACCGGGGAAAACTACAAAGGCGGTCAGAATAACAACCACAGCGAAAAGGACTGCGTGCGCTATTATATTGACGAACGCCTCAGCTGTGCCAATAACCTTATCACCCTCGCCTCATATTACATACCTAACGACTCGCTGGTCAAGAACGTCAAGTCGGAGATCGATGACCTGATCGACAACGACAATCCTTCCAGTTGCTACAAGCACAACGAGAAGCTGACGGCTGCATGCAACTCTCTCTTTGAGAAGCTCAAGAACGTTATTCCGGAGGGAGATGAGTATCTGGTATATGCTCAGGGGCAGATCGACAAGATGGTAAGCGCCCAGCAGAAGATGGGCCATCTGGAATACAATGTCAAGGCCGAGACCTTCAACAAGCTGATCTCTCGTTTCCCGACAGATCTGGTCAGCAGGTTCACCTTCGTGAGAGCCCTGCCGCTCTTTACGGACTAAGGAGGCCGACGAAATGAAAAAAAGGATACTGCCCGCTCTGGCTGCCATCCTGCTGGTGTTTTTCACCGCAGTGAGCCCGACAGCAGCCTACAGCATAGACAAGCCATCCCCTATATATATCGGGGACTATGCGAACGTGATAGATGCCGACACTGAAAACTACATAGCCCGCGAAGCTGCCAATCTTGATGACATGTGCGGCGCGCAGATCGTGATTATCACCGTCGATTTTCTGAACGGTGAAGAAATCGAGAACGTGGCGTACCAGATCTTCAACGACTGGGGCATTGGCAATGCCGAGAGAAACAACGGAGTACTGCTTCTGATGGCCATCGTCGATGACGATTACTGGTGCATGGTGGGCAAGGGCATCGAGGATGATCCTCTCGATGAAACGGTGCTTTCATATTTGCTCGACGAATACTTGGAGCCCGATTTTGCTGCACGTAATTATTCAGACGGAGCTTTGAAATTCTTTGATGCTGTATACGATAAGCTCTACGATTATTACAGAGGCGGTGTCAATCCGAATCCGAACCCCAATCCAAATCCGAACCCGCAGCCGAATCCCGGACCGGACACGGATGAAACGGCAAGCAAGATAGCGACGCTTATCCTGATTGTTCTGATTGTATTGTTGGTAATGGCGCTTATGAGGAAGAGCTATGCCAGAAGAAATCCCGGTGTCTACCGTACCAGGCCTCTCCAGTTCTGGGTCCCTAGAGCGCCCAGGATATATTACCGTCAGGGATACCGTCCGACCGGTAATACCTATCATCCCTACAATAACTATAATACCTATCCGAACGGGCATCAGCCCTCAGGCAATAACGGCAGCGGTTGGGGAAACAATAATCATAATAACAACTCCGGATCCTCCTCGAGTTCCGGCCATTACGGCAGCGGTTCATTCGGTGGAGGAAGTTCATACGGAGGAGGCGTCGGCCGCAGCTCACGCTCTTCAGGTTCCAGCAAAGGATATTCGGGACATTCGTACAGTTCCGGTTCCAGCAGTAAATCCTCATTCGGAAGCACTCATTCGAGTTCCTCGAGCTCATATTCCTCGGGATCGCACTCCTCGAGTTCATATTCCTCAAGTTCGAGCTCTTCAAGTTCCCATTCTTCGAGCTCTCATTCTTCAGGAGGAGGCGGCAGCTCCAGTGGAGGCGGCGCTGGAAGGCATAAATAAAAATCAGTACATATGCTGAGACAACGGGGACAGGTCATGACCTGTCCCCGTTTCCTTTAAAGACTGCAAAAAAAATGAAGGATTTGAAAAATATGCAAAACAGGAAATTCAACTGCATGAGGTGTACGATCTCTGCAGTTTTTTGTTTTCGGAAGCATATAATTCAGACTTTTTATGGGCTCATGTGATATCCCAACAGGCTGAGAATACTGATTTACAGCTTTGTCTTCAGATCTTTCCTCCATGGAGCCGAGCATACATCTCAGTACGCATATCCGCTACCCTTACGGTCAGTCCGACATAGTGCTTCTGAGGCTTTCCGGGAAGAAGCTCGCCCTGCGGGACACTGTTTTCGAGTTGGTCGCGGACATAAGCCTTCTTTGTCTCCATATCAGGCAGATCGATCGCCAGTTTCCCATGGATCAGATGGGGCACAAGAAGCTTTTCGATATTAAACGCCCTGATCAGTCTGTCGCGAGGAGCAACTTCCGGATCGATGCCGATGACTTCGATCTCGTCACCGGCTTTAAACTTTTCGTCATCCATGGAAATGATATCGCACTGTCCCTTGCCCTCTTCGTCAAAAACGCGCCAGGCCATAAGCTTGCCTGGGATGATCGCCTTGGATTCAGAGTCAGAGCATTTCATCTTCGGTGTATAGCTGCCGTCTGATTCCTTGACTGCGACCAGCTTATACACACCTCCGAATACCGGGTCAGAAGAACTGGTTATCAGTTTCTCACCGACTCCGTATGAATCAAAAGAAGCCCCGTCACGGAGTTCCATGTCATTGATCATGCCTTCATCCAGCGAACCGGAAGCAACCAATTTGATGTGCTGTTTGCCTGCCTTGTCAAGTACTTCTCTTAAACGACTATAGCTGTCTGTCAGATTTCCGGAATCGATCCTTGCGCTCTTTACCCTGCGGCCGGGATCGTCAGGGTATTTTTCAGCCATATAGTCATCTATCTTGATCAGATTTGGAAGGCCGCTCTCAAAGGTGCTGTAGGTGTCCAGTAGGAGGGACACATTATCCGGGTAGATATCAGCGTAAGCTTTGAAGGCTTCATATTCATCAGGGAAGAATTCGATGAAGCTGTGGGCTACAGTGCCGACGGCTTTGACAGAAGGACCGTAGCGCATCTCCGCAAGGCAATTGGCTGTGCCGATACATCCTCCCATGACGGCAGCGTATGCTCCGTCGATCCCGGCTGATTCGCCATGCGCTCTCCTGGTACCGAACTCCATGACATTGCGAGAGCTGCGTACATTTATGCCAGTGACTTTAGTGGCTTTTGTAGCTATCAGCGAATGGAAGTTCATCGTCTGCAGAAGATAAGTCTCGATCAGGATGGCTCCGACCATGTCGCATTCGACACGTACCATCGGAACCTGGGGATAGCAGACTGTTCCCTCTTTCAGCATGTATATATCGCCTTTCCATCGGTAATCTCGCAGGTATTCGCAGAATTCCTCGCTCATCCCCTTGCAACGCAGCCAGGCGATATCCCGATCAGTGAAGTGATAATCCTGCAGGAAGCGAACGAGCTTGCGCTGTCCGCAGCTGATGGAATAGCCTTGATCATCGGGATTCCTGCGGAAGAACATGTCGAATACTAGGACACTGTCCTTGAACCCTTTAAGGAAAAGTGCGTTGGCCATTGTAAATTCATAGAAATCAGTCGACATCGCAGGGTTATCGTAATCTTCATCCGGAATATATGGTTCCGCTTTGATTTCGTTCATTTTGAGTACTCCTGTTTTGGTCTTTCTTGCATCTGGCAGTGAACTGCTGCGAAACAGTAAGCTATTCAGCAGCATCCATCCGGAATTGTTATTAGAAAGACAATTTATTCAAATTGCCTGATTCAATCATACAGTGGTACTGTATGGCTGTCAAGTGCCCAGGTTCCCTCATTAATGCAGAGCTATGCGGAATTCTATTTGGCAATGGAGCAGGATACAGATCGTCAAAAAACTGATAGGTTCTAACAAGACAGTTCTCGACCGGATATAGAAAAGCCATATACCGAAGGATGATCGACGGTATATGGCTTTATGCTCTGTGAAATTTACAGTCTTGTCTGCTTTCAACTTGACAGCATCTTATGACACCTTCAGAGTCTTCAGCGAGGACTTGGTTGGATCACAAATAATTTTTATCTGATTTATTTGATGACTTCTCCGGTATGAGACACATACATCTGCTGGATTTCGGGTACACCGCCGAGTCCGGCAATCTGGCAGGTGACTTCCAGTCCGGCTGCCGTAAACATGCTCTTCCAGGAATCCTCATCATCACCGGCCATGTCATTGTTGGCATGGTCTCCGGCAACGACCATCAGCGGACGAAGAACGACATTCTTGTATCCCGCAGCCTTGA
>JAIKVR010000057.1 GCA_024685545.1 Eubacteriales bacterium
TGACTCCTCCCGATGACAGCTACAGAGTCGACACCTATGACAAGAACGGGGTCTATAAAAAGGTGGTATCCAAGGACGGCATCATCGTCGGCGCGCTTCTGCAGGGCGACCTGGCTTACGGCGGCGTCCTGCAGCAGATGATCGCCAGGAAGATCGACGTGACCAAGGTCAAAAAGCCTCTGTTCGATATCGATTATTCCGACTTTTTCCATGAAAAAGCGAATCTCGAATTTGCGTATGAGCTTTGAGCAAGAGGGTCTGATCAAGAGGGGGAAAAATGATTGAAAGACTGAAAAGAATGCCGGTACCGGTACTGCCTACATTCGTAAGCGCACTAACACTTTCCAACGTTTACGGCGGGATGGGCTATACCTGGTTCCGCTATCTGACCATGATTGTTGCCACGGTCGTCATCATCTGCTATATCGTCAAGATCATCCTTTATCCGAGCGTTTGCGCTTCGGAATACAAGCAGACCGTGCCGTCGAGCCTCTATGCAGGTTTTACCATGTGTCTCATGATCTTGGGGAGTTTCTATTATGAGAAAGGTCTTGGATTCGGAAAAGTGATATGGCTGTGCGCCGTCATCATCCACGCGATCCATATCTGCATCTTTACCTGGAACAACGTCATCAAAAAGAGAGATATCAACACCACGGTTCCGAGCTGGTTCGTCACCTACAACGGGATCATGGTCAGCTGTGTCACGGGCGGCTCGATGAACATGAAACCCTTGCTGCAGGCGATCACCATCTACGGGATCATCATCTACCTGATCCTGATCCCCATCATGATCTACCGCCTGATCAAGTTCCCGGTCAAACCGGCTGTCTATCACACCATGGCGGTCGTACTGGCGCCCTGCAGTCTATGCGTCGTCAGCCTGATCAATACGTTCGATCCGCTGAGTAAGCCTCTGCTGATCTTCCTGTATTTCTGCGTGCTGGCTTCCCTGTTGTTCATCATTGTCAAGCTTCCCGATTTCTTTTCCTTTGACTTCGTACCGGGCTTTGCGGGACTGACCTTCCCCATGGCCATCGGCATCGTGGCAACCAACAAGATGGCCGGTTATCTTTCGGCCAACGGAATGGTAGGCGCGGGCGCAGCCTGCACCCAGCTGTCAGGATTCCAGATTTTCCTGACTTCCATGCTGGTGGGCTATGTCCTTCTGAACTTCCTGCGTATGCTCCTGAGGACTCCAAAAAGGTCCTTGTGATTTATGCTATGCAGCAAAATTGTGATTGACATCAGACCGGGCATATCATAATAGTGCCCGACAGGAAAGGAGTAAGCAAAAATGGGTTATGTACTAAGCCGGGACAGCTTTACGCGCGTGCTCAAAAAAATCGGCCAGAGCCGGCGGATCTACGCACCGGTCAACAAGGTCGGAGAAGGCCGCTTTACGGATGTGGATGTGGTCCGCTATGATTTCGTAACGGAGGCTCCTGAGATTGAGCTTGACAAAAAGTCCGACTACGCATTTAAGGAGATCCTGACACCGCTCTCCCAGACTCTTTTCTTCTTTACCGAAGATGAAGTCAAGGAAGCAGATATGGATGAGCGGGAAGTCATCATTTTCCTGCGAAGCTGCGACCTGCACGCTGTGAAGAGGCTCGATGCCATCTATCTCGAGAACAAATTTGTGGATCCCTTCTATAAGAGGATCCGGGACAAGGTCAGGTTTGCCCTGATCGGCTGCGGCCGCTCCTATGAAGACTGCTTCTGCGTCAGCATGGGGACCAACCGGGCTGATGGCGGATATCTCTTCTCTGTCGATATGATAGGCGGAAAATACTATTTTGACGTGAAAGATGACGAACTCGCCGCTATTTTTGCCTCAGAAGCAGAGAGTGAACAGGCTGTGGAAGCACGTTATGTCACGGAGAACGAAGTCAAGGTCACTATTCCCGGGAATGTGCCGGTCAGTGTGTACAAGGATCCCCTCTGGGAGGAGTACACAGTGCGCTGCATCAACTGCGGACGATGCAACTTCGTATGCCCTACCTGCACCTGTTTCACCATGCAGGACATTTTCTATACAGACAACGGCAGAGTGGGCGAGCGCAGAAGAGTGGGTGCTTCCTGTATGGTGGATGGATATACTAACGTCGCAGGCGGCGGACAGTACCGCAGGACCAACGGCGAGAGGATGCGCTTCAAGGTCCTTCACAAGATCCATGATTTCAGGAAGCGTTTCGGCTTTGATATGTGCGTCGGCTGCGGCCGCTGCGATATGGTATGTCCGGAATATATTTCTTATGCAAACATCATCAACAAGGTAAATGACGCGGTGGAAGGAGGTGCTGTCAATGGGTAATATGAGCAGCAATCCGTATGTTCCGTTCCCTTCGAAAATCAGGGAGATCATTCGCCATACGGAGAAAGAATACACCTTCCGGATGAGCTTTACAGGCGATGTAAAGCCCGGACAGTTTTTTGAAGTATCGGTGCCCAGATATGGCGAGGCCCCGATCTCTGTCAGCGGCATTGGAGAAGACTTCGTAGACCTGACCATCCGCAAGGTCGGGCGCGTCACAAATGAAGTGTTTGAAAAGGGAGAGGGCAGGACACTCCTCCTGAGGGGGCCCTATGGCAACGGATTTGACACCTCCCTCTACGAAGACGGAGAAGTTATCGTAATCGCGGGCGGCACGGGCGTATCCCCGGTACGCGGTGTGATCGATGCATTGGCCGGGACCAGTGCACCTAAGGATAAACACGTGATCGTAGGTTTCCGCAGCCCTTCCGACATGCTCTTCAGGGATGATCTGAAGAGATGGGACGAGGCTCTGGACTTGATCCTTACCGTTGACGGCGCCCCTGAGGGCTATGAAGGCAGGATCGGCCTCGTGACCAAGTATATACCCGAAGTAGAGATCAAGGATGTCGCGAATGCGAAAGCTGTCGTCGTAGGTCCGCCTCCCATGATGCGCTTCTCTGTCAAGGATCTTCTTGCGAAGGGCTTCAGAGAAGAGAATATTTGGATATCCCAGGAGCGGAAGATGTGCTGCGGTCTCGGCAAATGCGGTCATTGCAGGATCGGTGAGACCTATGTCTGCCTTGATGGCCCGGTGTTCAATTATTCTGAGAGCAAGAATATGCTGGATTGAGGAATGAGGAATATGGCAAGAGATATCAATACCAAGAAACTCAAGAAAAATGCGTTCCGTTACTCTAAGGTACGAGGGGAGACCGCGAGCCGGATCCGTATTCCCGGTGGTGTGATCAACGCGAAGAGCATGGCAAGGATCGCTGAAGTAGCGGAAAAATACGGCAACGGAACGATCTTCGTGACCAACAGGCAGGGAGTCGAGCTGCCCGGCATTGCCCTCGAGGATATGGACGCCGTCAACAGTATGATCCAATCCATCATTGATGATTCAGGCGTCAATCAGGAAGAGAGAGACAAGGGATATCCGGCATCCGGCACCAGAAATGTCGTTGCCTGCCCCGGCTCCCGTCTGTGTCCCTTCGGCTGCTATGACACAACAGAACTGGCCAGGAAGATGGATAAGATGATCTTTCCCAGCCACCTGCACGTCAAGATCGCCTTCACCGGCTGCTCCAACGACTGCGCCAAGGTGAGAATGGACGATTTCGGCTTCATCGGCATGACAGAACCCCAGTATGATCCGAACCGCTGCGTGAGCTGTGAGCAGTGCATCAAGTACTGCAGCATCCGTTCCGTCGGAGCCCTTTCCCTGGTCAACGGCAAGGTGGTCCGCGATACCGCCAAGTGCATTGGCTGCGGTGTATGCGTCGCTTACTGCCCGACCCGTGCCTGGACAAGGAGCAAGGAACATTATTTCCGCGTCGTCATCATGGGACGCACCGGTAAGAAGAATCCGCGTCTGGCAGAGGACTTCATCAAATGGGCAGATGAGGAGAGCATTTTTAAGATGGTCAGGAACGCATATGCGTATGTAGAGGAGTATATTGATCCCAACGCCCTCGAGGGAAAAGAGCACATCGGTTACATCGTGGACAGGACAGGTTTTGATGAGTTCTGCAAATGGGTCCTGAAGGACGTGAACCTGAACGAAAAGGCGGAAGTCGCGAGCCGCGTCTACTGGGGCGGCAGACACTATGACAGAAGCAATGACCTCATGTGACAGACAGACATTGTATGAAAGTACTTAAAAAATTATCAGTCAGTGCCGTGATCCTTATTATCGCGGCACTGACTGCTTGCGGAAATCAGCCGGGGCAGGAGACGGCTCCTGCCCCGGCTGAGAAATCAGAAACTCTCACAGTCGCCGCGGTCTCCAGGTCCATCGGCGATCTCTGGCTGCTGTCAGGAGGGGAACTGTCCGGGATAACGGAAGACGGCATGTATCTCGAGGGGATCTCAGAGAACACCAGAGTAATCGGAACAGTGACCAATCCATCTCTTGAAGCCATCGCAGCGCTGTCACCGGACATGGTCCTTCTATCCGGCGAACTGCCGACCCACAAGAAACTGGCTGAGGATCTGGAGTCCAGAGGTATCAGCTCCAGGATGATCAGCGTGAACTCTTTCTCCGAATATGACCAGGTCATGAAAGAGTTTACCGGAATGACCGGAAGGGAAGACTGCTACAGGAAAAATGTTACGGATGTCAGGGAACGGATCGATCAGATCCTTCAAAGCGCATCGGAAAAAGGATCAAAAAAGGGCACCTATCTGGCGCTGCGGGTCTCGGCGACCAAGAATAAAACTCTTAAGAATGACTATTTTGCCTGCGAGATATTTAATGCATTCGGGCTTGAAAATATCGCTCAGGACAATTCGGTTTTTGACGAGCTGAATCTGGAGGCTATTCTGGACGCGGATCCTGACTTCATCTTCGTGATCGAGCAGGGGAATAGTGCGGAAGCCCAGGATAGCTTCACGGAAGCCTTCTCGGGAAAGCGGGTATGGCAGGAACTGGCTGCGGTCAGGAACGGATGTGTCTATATTCTGCCCAAGGACTATTTCCAGTATAAACCGAATGCAAAATGGGATGAGGCATATCAGTATGTCATGGAACTCCTTGCAGAATAACAAGATCATGATAACAGGGATCCCGGTGCTGGCGGCCTGCATTCTGCTCTCGCTGCTGGCCGGCAACGATGCTGTGACGAGCGCGGAGCTCTTGCGGGCGCTTACCGGAGCCGGAGGATCCCGGACCACACAGATCATACTGTATCAGATCCGAATACCGCGGACGGCTGCCTGCCTGCTCTGCGGCAGCAGCCTGTCTGTGGCAGGGCTTCTTCTGCAGGAGGCTCTCTCAAATCCTCTTGCTTCACCGGGAATCATGGGCATCAACTCGGGAGCAGGGCTGTTCGTCCTGTTGTCAGGAATCTGCTTTCCGCATGTATATTCTGTCAGGAACGCGGCAGCTTTTGCCGGTGCGCTCCTTTCTGCGATCCTTGTCTTTCTGATCGCCCGGAAAGCCGGCATGTCCAAATCCGTGATCATCCTGGCCGGCGTGGCCGTTTCCTCTTTGATGACGGCGGCTTCCAACACGATCATTACCCTGCATCCGGAAAGCGTATCGGACAAAGTCGGCTTTTCGATGGGGAGTCTCGCGGGGATAGATCTGCAGAGGCTTCCCCTGCCGGCCCTCCTGATTTTTGTTGGGATCGCGGCGGCCTTTTTTCTCGGCCCGGGCATCGAGCTCTTCGCCATCGGGGATGAAGCGGCACAGGGACTTGGCCTTGCGGTGGCTCGCCACCGTAAACTTACTGTGGGCTGCGCTGTGCTTCTGGCATCAGCTGCGGTCTGTCTGTGCGGCCTTCTCGGTTTCGTTGGCCTTATTGTGCCCAACATTCTGAGGCTCTCTGATCAGCTCACGGTCAGGAGAAAGATCCTTGGCTGCATAGTGTGGGGGAGTAACCTGGTCCTTGTCTGTGACACACTGATGCGGACACTTTTTTATCCCTATGAGCTGCCGGCGGGCCTTCTTCTGTCCCTGATCGGTACACCATTCTTCATTCTGATACTGATGCGGCGCGGCATAAGAGGTAAGTGGCATGATTGAACTTAAAGGTTTTCGCGCCGGCTACATGGGAGCAGAGAAGATCCGGATCGATGACCTTAAAATCGAGCACGGCCATATATTGGGGCTTTTGGGCAGGAATGGCAGCGGCAAATCCACTTTTTTGAAGGCACTGGTTGGCATCATTCCCCATGAGGGCCGCGCTATTTTGGATGGAATAGAAATATCCGCAATGACACATCGGGAAAGAGCCAGACAGATCGCTTACCTTCCGCAGC
Organism: Eubacteriales bacterium; assembly: GCA_024685545.1. Classification (GTDB taxonomy): domain Bacteria; phylum Bacillota; class Clostridia; order Eubacteriales; family Anaerofustaceae; genus JAAYHF01. The sequence continues at coordinate 6,242 of JAIKVR010000057.1, forward strand.
AGCTATCCACGGTAAGTATGAGTGTGGGAACGCTGGCGGCGCACGGACGGTTTGCCAGAATGTCTTTTTCCAAGGTAATGGGGGAAAAAGACCGGGAGGCGGTCAGACACGCACTGGAATTGACGGACCTCTGGGCAGAGAGGCACCGAAGTGTGGCAGAGCTCTCGGGCGGCGAGAGGCAGAGGGCTTACCTGGCTATGGTCCTCGCCCAGGAGACGGAATACCTGTTGCTGGACGAGCCGGCAGCGTCTCTGGACATTTCCCACCAGATCGAGATCATGGAACTTCTCAAACAATTATCTTCAGACGGCAGAGGAATCGTGATCACTTCCCACGACCTTCCCCAAAGTGCTGCGTACTGTGACCGTATCTGCGTGATCGATCGCGGAAGAACAACCGCGGCCATACCGGCAGCAGAGCTGGCAGGAAAAACGGATTTGCTACGCGAAACGCTTGGAGTGACACTGACTCCTGCCGGGAATGGCCTGTATCCTTATGTTTTGGACAGATGAAATATTCCGGACAGATGTAAGAAGAAAATATGTCGGGCGGGTGCTGCTGGTCTGCGGGTTCGGCACAGGCGACGCGGATGAGATGGAACCTACTTATGGGAGACTTGTGGAGGAGGCGCGGGAGGCAGCATATGAGACAGAGCCTCATGTATCTGTCAGGCTTGCGCTGACCAGCGACAGGATCATTGAAAGATTGTACCGGGAGAGCGGGATCAGGGTTCCGGATGTACGGAGCGCTATGGAAGATATCCTCGGAGGTAAATTCGCCGGGAAAATCGAAGAGATCAGGATCCTGACAGCCCAAGCCGTGGGCGGCAGAGAGTTTAAAAAGCTTGAGGCTATTGCAGATTCTTACAGGAGCAAAGTCAGAATCAGTCTGGACAGCCCGCTGCTTGCCGGTCCCAAGATAGAACGATTGGCGGATATTCTTGTGGATGAAGCAGCTTCTTTCAAAGAGGAAGCCATCGTATATGTCGGGCATGGCACTCATGGAAGGGATCCGTGCGGGTCTGCATCCTATCAGAAGCTGCAGAAATTGATCCGCGGCCGGGGAAACGGGAATATTTTCATAGGTGAACTACAGACAGGCATTGGACCCGTTATTCGGGAATTGTCAGAAAAGGCTTTCCGCAGGATCCGCCTTTGCTCCCTTATGATGGTCTCCGGACATCATTGGATCGAGGACGTGGCGGGAGATATAGGAGATTCCTGGAAAAATACGCTGACTCAAGCGGGGTATGAGGTGACCTGTGTGAGTACCAGCCTTCTAGAAAGAAAAGAAGTCCGGGAGATCCTGATCAGGGACATTAAAGCTGTTTGACATCTGCTGTTTGTATCCGGTGATCCTTAACGCAGCCTCGGAAACCGTAAAAGCACAAAACCCATCAATACACCGGACATCTGTCACGATTCTGTTTGTTTGATGATATAGTTAATTATATGAATAAAATCACAGTCATCACAGGACAAAGAGGGGCAGGAAAGAGCCGCTGCTGTTTTGAGCTGCTGGAAAAAGCCGCCGTGGAAGGACTTACCGTCGCCGGATTCATCTCGCCCGCCGTATATACCCGGGGGAAAAAGACTGCTTTTTACACGATGGATGTCCGCACACGGGAACAGCGCCGCTGCGGCGTACGCTGCGTTCAGCATACGGGAACGGCCGGCTGCTGGCAGATGGATAATGACGTATTAGCGTGGGACAATGAACTGCTTCGGAACATCTGCCCATGCGATGTACTGTTCATCGATGAACTCGGTCCGCTGGAATTTGATAAAGGTGAAGGCTATACCCAAGCTTTTCATGTGCTGAAAAGCGGTGCCTATGGACAGGCATATGTGGTGATCCGTCCCGAATGTCTGGAATCTTTCCACCGCATTATTCAGGAATTCGGCGTCATCACGGTTGAGGACGGGACATGTATCACTGGACCCCGGATATGATCCGCTTTATGAACGATGCCTCCGTATACGGCGACTACCACCGGCGCCTTGCGGAAATGATCCTTCCGTATCCAAACCATCAAGAGCATATAAGCCCCTGAATGATTTTTTCAGTCCTTTTATTTCAATTGCGTTCATCGTGAACACTCCTCTTTTTGATTTTGTCATCGCGGAATTCACCTTCCGTAAAGACCAATGACTAAATCTTATAAGATGGATGTTCAGATTTCAATTCAATTTTGTTTCAATAATGTTAGAACATCTCATAGATCCTATAAAATGACTGCTTTCGAAGCGAGTCTACCCTAACATCTCCACACAGAGGAACATTTTCATAGAGGTTACCCCTTTCTCTATTGAGTAAAACTTCAAGACGATATTTGTATGGTTTTGGGAAAAGGCCGCATATCAACTCCTTTTCAGATGCTGATATGCGGTAAATAATGCATGAGAGGTTCAACGGAAAATATGGTTTTTGTTTAACAATTTTCCCAAAAATTTGAAAAGAAAAATGCAGAAAAATCTGATTTACGATGAAAAACAAGGCTTTTCAAAGGTTTTTAGACGATTATTTTATAAGCAAAAAATCTTTGCTAATTTGAAACATTATATTAACTTCATACGTTTACAAATAAAGTTAATAAGGTTAAAATAACAGTATCAGGAGAAAAAGCTGATGGAAGACAGAGAAATAAAACAGATTGAAGAACAGATCCGCAGCCTTCCGAAAGGGAGTATCACTGTAAAGCATATTCATGGACGTGAATATGAATACTGGCAATATCGGGAAAACGGGAAGCAGATTTCAAAACGGGTTAAAGGTGAAGAACTTGAAACTCTTCGGGCTCAGATCAATGAGAGAAAAAGGCTGGAACTGTTTCTGGATAGTTTGAGAAATAGTGATACAATGCAGGATACTTTATCTGTAGTTTCAGAGAATAGTCCTCAAGGATTGATCAGAACAGGCGATGATCTTATCCGTTTTACAGAACCTGTCAGAAAATTTCATAAACGGGAATTATTTCCAGAGCTTTCTGACTACATCTATGGACCGGATAATGACAGGGTATTCATCATGTATGGGCTTAGACGTACAGGAAAAACAACAATGATCCGACAACTGATCCTAGATATGTCTCCCGAAATGAAAAAAAGAACTGCTTTTATACAGATAAGCCCGAATGAAACGCTGGCTATGCTCAACAAAGATCTGAAAATTCTGGAAAAACAAGGGTATCGCTACATTTTTATCGATGAAGTTACTATGCTCAGCGACTTTATTGAAGGTGCCGCACTTTTTTCAGATATTTATGCTGCCAGCGGGATAAAAATTGTTTTGTCAGGAACAGATTCTCTCGGTTTTCTGTTCGCAGAAGATGAACAGCTTTATGATAGATGCTTTTTGCTGCACACAACATTTATTCCGTACCGTGAATTTGAAAATGTCCTTGGGATCAAGGGGATTGATCAGTATATCCGTTACGGTGGAACGATGAGTCTTGGCGGTGTAGAATATAACAAAAGTCAAATGTCTTTTGCTTCCGAAAAAAGGACAAACGAATATATTGACAGCGCCATTGCCAGAAATATTCAGCATTCCCTTAAAAATTACCAGCATGAAGGGCACTTCCGGGCACTCTATGATTTGTACGAGAAGGATGAGCTTACCAGTGCGATAAACAGGGTTGTTGAGGATATGAATCATCAATTTACGATAGAAGTTCTGACAAATACATTCAAGTCCCATGATTTAGGCGTATCAAAAACAAATCTGCGTAAAGACAGAGAAAATCCGACAGATATACTGGATGAGATTGATATGACAGCAGTAACAGAACGCCTGAAGATATTGTTGGAAATTCGAAATAAAGAAGAGCAAACAGTTTCTATCAGTCCTGAACATGTGCGCGAGATTCGGGAATATCTTGAGATGCTGGATTTGATCCGTTATATTGATGTCAAAATCGCAGGAGGAAGTGGATCTGCAAGGAAAAGGACTGTCTTTACTCAGCCAGGTCTGCGTTATGCACAGGCAGAAGCACTCATCACATCGCTCATGCAGGATGAGGCGTTTCGTGATCTTGGCATCAGAGAACGAATGCGCATCACTGATAGAATACTTTCAGAAATTCGCGGCAGAATGATGGAGGATATTATTCTGTTGGAAACAAGTATTTTCGAACCTGAAAATCAGGTATTTGTTTTGCAGTTCGCTACTGGTGAATTTGACATGGTGACCTTCGATTCTAAAAACATCAGATGCAATTTATATGAGATAAAACACAGTACCGAAATTGCTCAATATCAATATCGGCATCTTGTTGATTCGAAAAAACTCGAGCAAACCGAAAAACAGTATGGGAAAATTTGTGAACGTGCTGTTATTTATAATGGAGAAAATAGTAACCAGGATGGCATAAAATATCTGAATGCGGAAGAATATTTGCTTCACATGAGATGATGTGAGCTGTAAAAATGAAAA
>JAIKVR010000004.1 GCA_024685545.1 Eubacteriales bacterium
ATCAAATTCAAATTTTGAAGTACTTATTAACGATACTAATTTTAACACATGATTAATATATCATTGTCATTGCCGCATGTCAATCAATACACAGGGTAAAAACAAAAAAGACAAATGGAATACAATTCATTATCTATCTGAAATTGTACATGCGGATCTTCCATGATTCCCATTATGACAAAACTGAAACAGATGCGTTTCAAAATAGAAAATCGGGACCGTTTATGTGGCCCCGAAATCTGTAAAAACAGTTTGTGCTTTTACTTATTCTGCTTTAGCTGCTGCGGCAGCTTTTGCTGCGTTCTCCTTTGCATAGAAGACAGCCTTGTCATCGGTGATCTTATAGAATTTGGCGAAGATGATGTATCCGATTATGGAACATACTAACGGAGCAAAACAGTAAACATTCATGTAGGCATTCTGGAACTTCTTGAATTCCGCGCTGGTTCTGTCAAGAGTACCCGCACCGTTTTCAGCGTTGAACTTATCGAATCCGATCTTAGCAAGGAACAGAGGTCCTATAACACCGCCGAGGACGGAAGTAAGCTTCATGGGAACGAAGGAGAAAGCGGAAACGACAGCTCTGTAGTCCTTGCCTGTCTTGTAGTATCCGTACTCGCCGATATCCAGAACGTAGTTCGCGCCGAAGCCGGACCTAAGGTAAAGGATACCGCTGTTGATGACGCCGATAATTGTCATGAAGTAGACGCTCTTAAGACCGAGCAGTCTGTAGAGAATATAAGCAGCCCATCCGGCGAACTGGGTGACGTAAAGGCTCTTGAGCTTTCCGAGCTTGACACCGATCTTCGGCACGAACAGTGAGAAGATGAAGCCGGCGGTCGTAGAGATTCCCGATCCGATGGAGTACCAGTTGAGGTAGGCGCTGGAGCCATCCGGCATTGCCATGACGAGCGTCCAGTAGTAAATGCCGATAACGCTCATGACCGATGTGCCGAGCTGGACAACGATCTGCCAGATCAGGTAAACGATCAGCTGGTCATTGCCGCCGATAGCCTTCACCATGTCTCCGAGGGTGACGATCCTTCTCGGAGCGTTGGGGTCTCTCGGCTGCTCCTTGCCTTCGATCGATTTGACGAACAGCATGGTAAGGATGATGTAAACAACAGCTCCGAAAGCAGTCCAAATTGTATATCCCAGTTCAGGGTTGTTCGCAAGCTTGCCGATGAGGGTGATAACAGGAACCGTTCCGAAGGCACGCAGGATTCCCATACCTGCGGAGATCTGTGTGTTCCTCTGGGCAATGGCGATACGGTCAGTGTAGTTGCCGCCTGCCATAACAGATACGAGGCCATATCCGACCGTGGACAGGTAGTTCATCGAACCGTGCATCAGGATGTAGCTGACCGCGATGATGGCGAACTTTGCAGCGAACGGCATACCTCCCATCGGGAGCATCTGTCCTATAGCACCGATGGTAACTGTCCAACGGAAGATCTCAAGAATAGGCACATACTTGCCCTTCTTGAAGTTGGCTGATTCGATGACTGCACCGGATGTAAGGCAGATGAAGAAGTCCGCGACCTTAGCGACCGTAAATACGGTGGCCATCTGGACCATGGTGATTCCCAGATATGTGGTCATGAACATCGTGCCGTACATGTACGGGGTCATGATGGCTATGGTCTGGAAAGACGACATCAGTGCGTAGATCCATATCTGACCATTCGAAACAGTACGTTTTTGTTCTGTCATGATAAGAATTATTTCTCCTTAATATTTTTTATATTTAATCCTACCGCACGGGTAAGGATCAAATTCAAAATTTGAAGTACATGTTTATAATACTAATTTTAATATAAGATTAATATACCATCATCATGTCTGCATGTCAATCAAAACGCAAAGCAAAACTAAAAATGCAAATTAGCATACAATAAATTACCTGACATAAAATTGGAAAATAACGCAAAAAACCGTTACCGCAAAAGATGAGTGGAGGACAAAAGATGAATTACAGAAAAAAAAAGGGACCGTATAAACGGTCCCTAAATCTGCAAAGATAGCTTTTTTGCTTATTCTGCTTTAGCCGCTGCGGCAGCCTTTGCTGCGTTCTCTTTAGCATAGAAGACGGCTTTGTCGTCTGTGATCTTATAGAATTTCTTGAAGATAAGGAATCCGAGCACAGAGCAGACGAGGGGCACAAAGCAATAGACAGCCATGAACTGTTTCTGGAACTTCTTGAATTCCGCACTGGTTCTGTCGAGGGTTCCCGCATTGTTTTCAGCATTAAACTTATCGAATCCGATGAAGGAAAGGAAGTAGGGAGCTACGGCTCCGCCAATGACGGCAGTGAGCTTCATGGGCACCGAAGTAAAGGCGGTGACAACAGCTCTGTAGTCCTTGCCTGTCTTGTAATATCCGTATTCGCCGATATCCAGGACATAGTTGGAGCCGAAGCCCATCTGCAGGTAGCGAACAGCAGATACCGCAAGTCCGATGGCTGTCATCCAGTAAACGCTCTTTAGACCAAGGAACCAGTAAAGGATGTAAGCAACCCACCCGCCGTACTGTGCAAAGAACAGACTCTTGAGCTTTCCGAGTTTGACGCCGATTTTAGGAATGAACAGCGAATATACGAAACCGGCGCAGGTGTTGATGCCCATCCCGATGGAATACCACTTGAGGTAGGCACTGGAGCCATCCTTCATGACCATGACGAGGGTCCAGTAATAAATTCCGATAACAGTCACAATCTGTGAACCGAGCTGGATAACGATCTGCCAGATCAGGTAAACGACCAACTGGTCGTTGCCCGTGAGGGCCCCCAGCAGATCCTTAATCTTTACTACCCTTCTCGGAGCGTTCGGATCTCTGGGCTGTTCTTTGCCGGTCATCTCCTTGGCCAGCCAGAACGTGCAGCAGATATAAAGTATGATAAAGAATATCGTATACACGGTGTAGCCGAGTTCAGGCTTTCCCAACAGCTTTCCTAACAATGTGATGAGAGGAACTGTACCGAAGGAACGCAGTATGCTGACGCCTGCAGAGATCTGAGAGTTGCGCTGCGTAATAGCTATACGGTCGGTATAGTTGCCGCCGGCCATGACTCCTATCAATCCGGTGTTGGCGGTCTGCAGGAAGTTCATGGATCCATGCATCATAATGTAGCTGATGGATATGATCGTGAACTTTAGTGCCATCGGCAGATTGCCGATAGGCAACATCTGTCCCAACGCACCGATGGTAACGGTCCATCTGAAGAGCTCGATTATGGGCAGGTATTTGCCTTTCTTGAAGTTGGCGGACTCAATGACCGCACCTGAAGCCATGCAGATAATGAAATCCATGAACTTCGCCACGAGGAAAATCGTTCCCATTGTTGCCATGGAAATGCCCAGATACGTGGTCATAAACATGGTACCGTACATGTACGGGGTCATGATGGTGAACGTCTGCATCGCGCTTGTCAGTGCATAAGCCCAAATCGCACTGTTGGAAATAGAACGCTTCTGTTCTGTCATGAAAAAATGATTTCTCCTTATAGTAAAATATTCTTCAACTCCGCATGTCTGCGGAGAGGAATTCATCTATTCTGTTAAATTTCACTATACTTTAACATTTATAAGAATATCATCTTTATAAATGCATGTCAATCGATAATGATATTACCCATTAAATAAATCCAACATATCAAAAGTCATTCCAGTAATCATGTTCACATGGCTTATGCCACCGTTCCCATAAAAACAAGAATCATTTACCACTATTATTTGTTATATAAGCACTACAACTGTTGCTGACAGACAATGGTTATTTCCGGATAATACAGCAGTACTTCAAATCACGCTGCCTTCCGGTTCTGTGTGTATGGAGCCGGCCAGAGCCATCATATACTGTCTTTAGGCAATCATTCAGCGCTGCATCTTTATTCACTAACCTCGATTTGTCCGGTCGTGTATCGACAAACCTCATCTTCATGATAAGTGTTTATGAAGATATGAAAAAAGCCTTATCCCTAATTGATGAACGCGGTATAAGGCTTCTTATTTTTGAAATGCTCAAGTTTAGGTTGGTATGATTCTGCCGATGGAGAAAGCTGTTATTCAGTCGTCTCCCCTACTCGGGCTGAACAACTGGGGCATCGTTCCAGCCGTATATCCTGATTGGCAGGCAGTTCGAATATAGACAAGCTGAAAGTGGGTAATTTCTGCGGTTCGTGCTGTTCGAATCCACCAGCATATCAACGATATTACCGGCTTTGTCATATGCAGGGGCTGCCACTACCATCGTATGGACATAGTCTCCATCAATACCTTCCATGAGAATCAGATCCCCCGCTTCCAAAGCATACATATTCACATCGGTATCACAGCACAGCCCGTAGCCAGTGTTTCCTTTCGCATAATCGGCGAAGCTGGAACTGGCTGTCCATGAGGGAGTCCTCCCATTCTGGGAAGAGGTGGTGTCGTAGGAATCGTCGAAATACTTCCATTTGAAGTCGCCTTCAGTGTCATTCGGGATACCTCCGCTACGCATCACCTGAGAGGCATAATTCTGGCAGTTGCCGCCGATAGTAGTGAAATCAAGGAAAGAGGCATTGCAGGAAAGCGCATAGGTCGAAGCGTATTTAAAAGCCTTTATACGGTCATACCTGTGATCGCAGGCGATATCCTCAGGATACTTACCGGATAGGATTTCAGCACGCTGCTTTTCGGTTACGGTCATGGAATTTCTGATTATATCGGTCCAGCTGATTCTTGCGGCGTCCATAGCTGCTTTAACGTCTCCAGAAGCGCCTTCCTTATTGATCTTCGCGGCGTCCACCACGCTGAAGAAATCATCCTCGCGGTCATAGGCCGTGAGCTTGCAATTGCTGTCGAATTCGAAGGTTATACGTATATTTGAGCACTGTGAACAGACCGCGGGGCACATGGCGAAATAGCATTCGCTTTTTTCATATGCGGTGACGATCGTTTTGCCCTCAGTATCAGAAACGGATCTTATATATAAAGTATTGTCGCACTTTACCATCCTTAGGTCTCCAGGACGGACAAGCCGTGAGGCTATAAGGGTAGAGAGAGATATCTGGGTCCTGAGGGCTTGATAACCGCTGGGAGAGGCAAAGAAATAGGTCAGATCCTCTTCCTTAAGCTCCGCCAGACATCTGTACATCTTATCATTGAATTCCTTAAGCAATAAAGAGACACTGCCATCTTCATATGATATGGACGGATCATATTCCACTGAAGTCGAAACATCCGCAGGAACATCCTCCTGCTCATCAATTGGCATTTCCTCTGAAACATTGCGCTTTTTAAGTGTGGAAATACCTTTGGCGGCGACACTGACCGCAATGACGATACAGATGAGGATGATGGTCGATCTTATCCTTAACTTCAAGCTGTTCACCTCCGATGTCTCACCGCAGCCTGAGCTGTCTTGCACAGATGAACAGACAGGATATCAGGCGGTTGTCATTCGAATTTTACATTATCAAGAAGATCAAGTACTGGCTCATCCTTCAGGATGCTCTTGTGATAAAGATAAACAGAGGGATCTGACAGCTCCGGGTTTTCATCCATCAGCTTTGTGCTGATCTCCTCAGCCCTGCCGATAATATCGGCAACCTCGTCATCTTTGTATATCCTGCCCAGGGCATACATCTGATTCCTGATCATGAAACCGATGTATTCGCGGAACTTATCATCACTGAGTTTCCCAGATCCGCAGGTGACAAAATAATAAGACTTGATCCCCAGGCGGAGAGCGGAAAACAGCGCGTCGATCTGCGTGTTCTTCAGGACCTTCTTGTCAGCCATGCCGATCAGAGCGTTCAGATGGCTCTTTGCCACATAGTTGTATACCTTGCTTCCATTAAGCAGTTCGCCTGATGCCTCCGAGACAAATCTGGCCATAAGAGGAGAGGCTGAGCAGATACGGTGGATGACAAATTCATATACCGCATCGGCAAGAAGCGGATCTTTAACGCTGTCGGTATATTTTACAACATAGGAGAAGATTATCTGATAGTTTTCGGCGAATATAACACCCGCTACATTGCCGAGTTCCTTGAAGTAATAATTGATCATGCTCTGGTTTATCCCCGACAGTTCCGAGACCCTGCGTTTTGTCGTACTTTTAAAACCCTCCTCGAAAAACAGAATTTTAGCGCATTCATATATCCTTTGTTTTGAATCCATTATTAGAACCTCCCTTTTCGATGTTCTAACAAAATTATAACAGAAAAACGTAAATTTGGACTATAAATTGTACGAATAATATAGCAAACAATTAAATTTTATTAAATATGCTAATTTAATACACGTTAAACCATATCATAACGCCAACATTAACAGTATGTTCACATATATAATATAATTAAAAATTTTGAAGGAACCCCCCATTCTGGTCGCTTAATACTATTAAAAAGGATGCCTCCGGAAAGATATCGAAAGCATCCGTGTAACGAAACTGAATTATCATTCAATTCACCCAGGTCCCGGGCAATTATCAAAAACGCTGCCCTATTTCGTATTTCAGCCAAGCACGTCCTCGAACACCCTCATGGCATTTTTGTATCCGAACTTTTCGATCTGGCGTTCCGTGAAGCCTGCCTTCTCCATAGCCATGATCAGCTCCTGCATATGTGAAAAATCAGGTATTTCCAGAGGTCCGCCGATACCGTCCGAATCGGTACCGCAGGCGAGAATATCTTCGCCTCCGACATTGAGGAAGTGCTGCAGATGTCTTATCATGCCGTCGATGGTGCTTCCGTTCTTCTCGTCGATGAATTCAGGGCAGAAGTTCAGCCCTGAAACACCGCCCTTATCAGCGAGAGCTTTTATCATCTCATCGGTCAGGTTGCGCACATGACCGCATACTTCCCTGCAGTTTGAATGGCTGGCAATGAAAGGGCCTTTGCAGATATCGATCAGATCCCAGAAGCCGCCGTCGGAAAGGTGTGAGCAGTCAATGATGATGCCCAGTTCGTTCATGTATTCAACTGCCTCCTTACCGAACGGCTTGAGCCCGTCGTTCATATGAGGGAACTTCGCAGAATCAGTCTCTCCTTCAGGCACGTCCGTGGTGTTGCCGTAGGCCACGCAGTTCTCAAAATTCCATGTTAGGCTCATAATGCGGAACCCGTAATCGTATTCGGCTTTCAGGATATCCAGACTGCCATTGATGCAGCCGATATCCTCCTTGGTCAACATGAACATCTGTTTTCCGGAGTCCTCGTACTTCTTTATTTCCGAGGTGCTCTTTACAATTACGACCTGATCCGAATACTTCTCGAACATTTTTGAAGCGAACGCCTCGTTTTCCTTGAACTTTTCGTAATCGTAGTTGCTCATCGGCTTGAAATCGAAGAAACCCAGAGCCTGTACATAGCTTTCGCCGGATTTGAGCTTGGTCAGATCGATCATGAAGTCGTTATTCTCAAAATCTTCCACTCCTTTCATCTTCATGCCCAGTATCGTATCGCTGTGCAAATCAATGATCTTCATTTTTTCTCCTTTGCTTTATTCATTATTTTATATTTCTTCTCGTAGATTTTTTTTATTACTTCCGGGATATGGCGTATCGTATCGCCTGCCAGAGCGCTGACTTCTCCCTTTTCCCTTGCCGCTGCTTCTCCCGCCTTGCCCGCAATGAATGCCCCAGCCGCTGCTTTGAGTGTGATATCCCCGCCGTTGACCCTGTTCTGAGCCAGGATCCCGGCTATAAGGCCTGTCAGCGCGTCGCCGCTGCCGCCTTTTGCCATGCCCGGACTGCCGGATGAAGTAAGGTATACCCTTTCCCCGTCGGTAATGACTGTCGAGGTCCCTTTCAGAAGGACCGTGACCCTGTATTCCCTAGCAAATGATACGCTCAGGCCTATCGGATCCGCCAGCACTTCCGGTATGCTGCGTCCCGTAAGCCTTGCAAATTCACCGGGATGCGGCGTAAGAACGATATTTCTCCTCACCTTCAAAATGTCCGTATCGCTTTCCGCAAGGGTATTCAGTCCATCCGCGTCAATGACTGTCGGTATATCGTAATTCCTTATGATCTCTTCAAGGATCCGCCTGTAATCCTCTCCGCGCCCCCAACCGAACCCGACCGCCACGCTGCTGGCACCTTTCAGGGCACCGCCGATCCTTTCCCTGTCAAAGGTCATGGAACCATGTTTTTCATCCATAAGGAACAGCGTGCTTTCAGGAAGGCCTGAGGCGACGGCTCCGGCAATATTCTCAGGCACCGCTAGGCGGACCAGCCCGCTTCCCGCGAGGGCAGCCGCAGCCCCCATTCTGGCTATCCTGGCTGCTCCAGAGTATTCCATTCTTCCACCGAACAGCACCGCGGTTCCGTAGGTTCCTTTATTGGTATTATGCTTCCTGTCCGGGAACACGACCTTCATATCGCCCTCTTCCAGAAGGAAATAAGGATCATGGGGCTTAAGACCTATGTCGCAGACCTCAATTCTGCCTATCTTATCCGCAGCATCATTCAGTATATGGCCGGGTTTTAAAAAACCAACCGCCACCGTCAGATCGGATTTCACAGTCTCTTTGCCGAGTCCGTTTGAGGCATTCAGCCCGCTGTTGATATCGGCACAGACGACATACGCACCGCTGGCATTGATCTTATTGACAGCGGACAGGTTGTCTCCTGTCAGTTCTCCCGAAAAACCTATACCAAATAAGCAGTCCAGTATCACGTCATAGCCGGAGAACCTGAAGGAATCACTGTAGGTCGATATACGGATATTCCTCTTTCTGCATTGCGAAAGATAGTATTCTCCGGCATCTGTTGTTTTATCGGTGAGTCTCAGTATATCGCAGAATACACCTCTGTCGTCCAGAATGAGCGCTGCCGCGTAACCGTCACCGGCATTGTTTCCGCTTCCGGTGATTATGAGCACGCTGCCGCACGGAGGCATCCTGTCAACGATGGCTTCAGCCGCCCTGCCCATCAGCTCCTCAGGAGAGACTCCCTCCTCACAAGCCGTTCTTTCGGATAAGTGCATGTTTTCCGGAGACAAAACCATTTTCATAAATCGATTATCGCATATCGACAGTATAAAAAAAAGCCATGTGCTATAATTCCTTAGGAGGCATAATCATGGTCAAGACTTTATTTATCGTACTGGACGTTCTCCTGCTCATATTTATTTTAGTAGTTCTCAGAATATACACTTTAACGACACACCGTCAGCCCGACGACAAGAAAAAGACGTTCCCGGATAAGAATATCTCCGGCGACAAAGAGCCATTCGCTTCTGTCATCAGGGCAGGACGGAACTGGTACAATGAGCAGGAAAAACAGACTGTCAGGATGAAAAGCTTTGATGACCTCATTATAAAGGCACATTTCATCCCTGCGCAGAATTCCAAGGGAACGATCCTTCTGGCTCACGGATACATGAGCGACGGAATCACCGATTTTGCCTACCTTTACAGGTACCTGCATGATCTTGGCTACGACCTTTTGAATATTTTCCAAAGAGGGTGTGGTCTGAGTGCCGGACAGACTTACATGCTAGGTGTCGGCGAGCGCATAGATATTTTCGCATGGGCAACGTACCTGGCCAATGGATCCGCCAAAGAAAAGGATATCTTCATTTTTGGGATGGGGATGGGAGGAGCGGCGGCCCTTATGTCCTCCTCTCTGGGATTGCCCGAAAACGTCCGGGGCATCATTGCCGAGGCTCCATTTACCTCAGCATGGGAGGAAATGAAATATGAGCTGAAAGGGAAGCTCGGGTTCCTCACGACGCCGGTTCTGTACACCGTCGACGGGCTCTGCAGATGGAGAGGGAAGTTTTCGCTGAGAGACGGCAATGCCTCCGATTCCGTAAAGGAATCTCAGCTGCCCATCCTGCTTTTCCACGGAGAGGCCGATAAAGTAGTGCCGGCATCCATGAGCGAGGAGATCTATGCAGCCGCGTCAGGAGAAAAGGAAATGCTTACCGTCCCGAATGCCGGTCATCTGACATCATTCATGACCGATGAGACCTCATGTCGGACAAAGCTGGAAGAATTTCTGAACAGATATTCTTTTACACCGGCAGGAACGCTGCATCAGGGATTGGGAGATGATGAGAATGATGAGGGTAAACAGAAAGCAGAAAGGGGAAACGGAATAACCGCAGTAAGAAACTCATGACAGCCTCTTGGGGCTGTTTTTTTCTGATGAGGGATGCCCTAAGGCATCCACAATCGTTAAACGGATGGGACTTCAGGGAATCCTCTCCTGAATCCACACTAGGGACAGGCAGAAATACCCTTGACCCGCAGTTAACGGAACATGCTTCTGCAGGAGAGCGGGGAAGCTGAAATATAGACATCCGTTTTCCGAATAACAGCCGAAAACAAGAAAACGGACGGGAACCGTCCGTTTTCTGTTTTTTGTCTTTTCGGAATGGTCTTAGAATATCGTGATCCTGCCTTCGCCGTAAGGATTGGCGTAAGTGTCGGGAACGACACCGTTGAGATCCTCGGTGATGAAGTCGATGAGGACCTGGTTGTCGATCATGACTTCGTCAAGAAGGAGAGTATCTCCGCCGAACATATTGAAGCCGTCGCCCTGCTGCTTGAGCATGTAGTTATGTGAAGCGAGGGTATATTTCTTCGTCAGGTCGATGGGAGCTCCGCCGATCATGATGTTCTGAACACGGCTCTGATCGCCGTAGGTGTAGCCGGCCTGCATATCGATGTATACAGAGGTCGCTGGGTCGAAATCGATCTTCGGTTCGACATCGGTATGGATCTCATAGGTAAGCCCGCTTACCTGCAGGAATCCGCCGAGTTCTGCGGAGTAGTCAGAAAGCGCAGCTCTGCTTCCCCATTCAAGGGCCTTCCAGATCTGTTCACCGGTCACTTCCACAACGCATGCCATATTGCCGTAAGGATGTACCTTGACGATATCGCCATAGGTGATAGCGTCCTGAATCTCAGCGCGGATACCGCCGCCGTTTACGAAAGCAACGTCAACCTGCTTGCCGAGTGCACGACTGAGCACGGTTCTGTACGCATCGGCGCACAAATCGCCGAGGTTGCATTCTCTGGATCTGACGATCCTATTGCCTGTTGCAGGGTCTTTAATGACCAGAGGGCTGGTAGTATTGCCGACGACTGTTGCAACAAGGGCTTCATACTGTACCTTGATATTGTCCACGAAAGCAGCTGTTGCCGTGTAGGCATCACTGGTTACGAGTCCGAGATCCGCGACTTCCTGAGCGGACACGAGCTTTACGGAGAGAGTGCCGTCAGTTCCGATATCCAGCTGTCCGACATTGGCGAGCTTGGTGCCGGTCTGCGCGAGGATGACGTCCTTGCCACTCTTATCCTTGACAATCTCATTGAGTACCGTGTGGGAGTGTCCGTCGAGGAATACGTTGATGCCGGTGGTCGCAGCAATGACTTCCTTGCTGGTCCAGGGAGAGGATGATTCGTCGACTCCGAGGTGTCCGACAACCACAACGTAATCCGCCTTCTTCTGCGCTTCATTCACGGCGTTCTGTATGGTGGTCACGAATGACTTGAAGGCAGCATCGGTGGTATCTCCGGCATTACCGAAATTGTAAATGTAATTGCCGTCCTTGTCCTGGAAGAATACCGGGGTTGACTTTGTTATAGATTCCGGTGTGGCTATTCCGAGGAAAGCGATCTTCGTGCCGCCAAAGGTGAGTACCTTGTATGCATCGTAAACCGGTTTGTCTTTCTTATCCAGGAAGTTGCAGCTTACATAGGTATACTTTGCCTTCTTCGTAAGATCAAACAGCTTGTCCATCCCATAGTCGAATTCGTGATTGCCGAAAGTGGCGATGTCGTATCCGACTTCGTTCATGATGTCGACGAGGTAAGAACCGTTTGAGAGCGTTCCGATAACATCGCCCTGAATAGAGTCTCCGTCGTCAACAAGCACGACGTTGGGATTGGAAGCCTTTACAAATGCCTTGTACGCAGCCAACCCTGCATATCCCATTGTTTTGTAGGCGGTGATATTGCCGGCTTCGTCGGTGTCTCCCGTCGGGTCGATCCCGCAGTGCACATCATTGGTGAAAAGCACTGTGACTGCTTCAGGCGCTTTCTTGCATGAAACCGCTGTTCCGGCGATAAGTACTACCGCCAGCAGGATCGCAAGTAACTTCTTCTTCATTATTTTCCTCCTCTTTGGAAATGATTAAGTTACACGCTTTGCGTTTAGTTCTAATATAACACACTGTCCGATTTGTTTCAATGCTTTATTCCCCTTCCATCAGATACTGCCTCTTGCTTGACGCAGATTTTCGGCTATGAAAAACCGATACGCAGATAATAGAATGCATATCAGATACATGGCAAAATTAATTCAAAATACATGAACTATGTATTATCGGACAGAAGCAGAGCCATGCCTCATCCGCTTCGGAACATCAATTTCAATGGTACAGCAAACAATGTTTTCATGAAGCTCTTCAGTCGCTGCGTATTCTGTGATAGGATATGAAATAATTTCCGAAATGAAAGGCCTGATTATGAATATATATTCATTGATGCTTCTGGGTGTGAGCCTGGCGATGGATTCTTTTTCAGTGTCAGTATGCAAGGGACTGGCCGTAGGCAAACCTTCATGGAAGGGCGGTATCTTCTGCGGTATATGGTTCGGCGGATTTCAGGCACTGATGCCGCTCATCGGCTTTTTCCTTGGGATACGTTTCCGAGACTACATTACAGAAATAGATCACTGGGTGGCATTTATACTGCTCGCCTTCATCGGAGGGAATATGATAAAAGATAGCTTCTCCAAGGAAGAAAATGTTTCCAGCGCTTCCTTCTCATTCAAGACGATGTTCGTGATGGCGGTAGCCACAAGCATAGATGCACTTGCCGTCGGAATCGCGCTCGCCATGGAAGGGGATACGGACATTTACCTTGCCGTCGCCATCATCGGGGGCGTCACCTTTATCCTCTCTGCCATTGGATTCAAAGTGGCTGCGCGTTTTGGGGAGAAATATCAGAAAAAAGCTGTGTTTGCGGGAGGAACCATCTTAGTATTCCTCGGGATAAAGATACTCTTCGAGCATCTAGAAATACTTGAAAAACTCTTTGGCTAGCAAGGCAACCTCAAGGATAGCGACAGCTGTTCATTTCCGTATCCAAGCATATGGTCAAGCCGGAATGACAGGGTCATATCAGCTTTGCAGGATGTCAGAGGTCACGCTTTTAAGATCATTTATAAAAAACACTGACGATGTTCAAATGCGTTCTAAGGGCTTAATCAAGCAAAATATTCGCATTTTCCGCTTGCATTTATTTATGCAATCTGATAATATACGCTGTGTATTCATGATAAAGATTTCTGCTCGCCTGTGTAATTCTCTCTATCTTTTCGAGCGTGGCTATATTTATTGGGTACAAATATAAGACAGGAGGTACCCCAATGAACAGCGGTACAGTTAAATGGTTCAATGCCGAGAAGGGATATGGCTTCATCTCTGACGACAACGGTAGCGGGGATGTCTTCGTACACTTCACGGCCATCAATGCCGAAGGGTTCAGGACGCTCAAGGAAGGACAGCACGTCACTTTCGATACAGAGCCGGATCCCAAGGACTCCGCAAAGCTCAGAGCAGTCAACGTCACACCGTTAGACTGATCGGAATGCAAAATCGCTCCGCTAAAAGCGGAGCTTTTTTATTTGCCATATTCGACGGATCATAAACGAATTCACGGGTATAAATGAGCCGTGGCAATAATAATCCGAAATAAAAAGGGCCGCCCTGCACTGGATAGCCCGGACCTGACACGTTTACTGTTCTTTTCCGTAGCCGGAGGGCTTGAGCGGCGGCTTTTCCATTCTGCGCAGCAGTGTCACGCCTCCTATAAGAAGCCCCATACCGACGAAATAATAGATCAGCAGTCCCGGAGTTGATTTAAGAAAAGGTTCGGCGCTCTCGGGCAATGTGACATAGTTCATCATGTTAAAGGTGGAATGGACCATAAACGGTGCAAGTATATTCTCCGTTTTGCAGTATATCCAGCCGAGGAAGATACCCAGAACGGTAGCATATATCATCTGGAGCACAGACCCGGCATGCATGCTGCCGAAAAAAGACGCGCTTATGACCACTGAAATGGCTTCCGGCATCATTTCCCTCATTCTGTTAAAACACATGCCCCTGAAGTACAGTTCTTCCACCATAGGCGCCATGAGACCGAAAAGTAGCATTTCCAGCCAAAGGCTGCCTATATCAAGGGTGACCATGGCCTGATTATGCTGGTCTATCAAAGCGGACATATCAAGCAATCCCGAAAGGATGGTGAGTATGATGTCCACCGCAAGATACATCCCTGCGCCGAGCATGATCGCACAGATAACCGAAGAAAACCTGAGCCGGTTTTCCCTTGTGCAGTCAAAGTTTTTCCAGTCGTTGCGGAAAAACAGGAAAAGTCCCAGAACGAGGGCGGCAGCATAGCCCAGAAGGTCAGACTTCCAGCTTTCTGCCATAAGGTATGTATACACCTCGGCGGTGATCTCTTCAGCGGTCTTTCCTGCAGAAGGAGAGATCGCACCGGAAAAATATCCGTAGGCTATAAGGGCGAACACGGCAAGGTACATAATGGCGAACATTATGAGTACCGGCCGTACGCAGTAGAAAAAGCCCCTCCTGCTGTTTCTTCGTCTGACGCGCTCCTTTTCTTCAGGTGTCAGATTCCTGTTTTCTTCGTTGTTATCCATCATTTCCTGTTAATCGTCAAGGCCGAAGAGCATGGCCATTTCCCTGTCAACATGACGCCTCTGGTTAAGCATGTCCAGATACTTTGCGGATTCCTGATTTCCCAGGAGGCCATCCGGACAACAGACCCTGCCGATATCCAGCCTGCTCGCGGATATCTCCCTGAAGGCTTCGTAATAATACAGCATCAGATCGTGTTCCGGGGCGTCCCTTTTGAGTATCTTCAGACGGACAGGTTTATCACCAAGGCCGCATGCTGAAATCGCACCGAGCCATTCGGTGATCCTGCTACCTGCCGGACGCACGGACCTGCCGCCATCCCATTCCGATGCTTCTTTCTTTCCGTCAGTGTAAAAGCCGCCCTCGTAGGACAAACTGATGTAGTCGGCACAGTCCCCATCGAGATTCTTTTTGATCCTGACCGGTCTCGAGGATGATCCCGTACTCATTGCCCTGAAAGCTGAAAGGCCTCTGAGCGCCGCATATTGGTCGGCTTCCTTACCGGAGCAGTTTGCCGGGGAAAACACCTTGGCGTTCATCGTAAAGGAGACCTTTATCTCCTCTCCGAGATAGCGGTGGAGCAGCTCATAAGCGGCTATATGGCAGGCGGCTATATTCTCCAGACACTTCTTATAAGCGCTCCTGCTTTTTGCAAAGGGAGGCTCGCTGCCGATCAGCCAGCCTTTGAATGCGTACTCGTTAGGTTCATCGAAGGTGATGAAATCATACGCCAGATCCTGCAAAGCCTCGGCGGTCCTTCTTACATAGCTGAGATAATCCTCCTGCCCGGAGGGGGAAAGGAACCCGCCGTCTTTTACGAACCACTGAGGGCCGCCGCCCGCGAAAAGAATCACCTGCGGAGAGATCCCCGCTTCCTTAAGTGCTTTCAGCACGTACTGCACTTTCACTGT
>JAIKVR010000059.1 GCA_024685545.1 Eubacteriales bacterium
GCGCGTAACCATGGTTACGGAAATCAAAAAATAATGCATATATAATCGAATTGGGTACGGACATTGCTCGTAAAATGACGTGCCCTACTTTTATATATGTGGATGTAATAATGTGTAGATTGCTGCAGAAACGGAGGGAAACGATGGGTTTTGTTTACAAGACTGAAGAGTTCAACAAAGTCCTCGAAGTTCTTGAAGGTAAGTACAGGATATTCGCGCCGGTGTTAAAAGTCGGAGAGGGCCGCTTCAGAGACACCGATGTGATCCGCTACGACTACATCAGCTGCATCGAAGATGCCGAGCTGGAGGAACGTTCGGATTTCTCCTTTAAGGAGATCCTGATACCTCTTTCGGAGACTATGTTCTACTTTACAGAGAACGAGATAAAGGAAGCGGATTATAATGCCCGTCCTGTAATCGTGCTGATGAGAAGCTGCGATATCCACGCGGTGAAGAGACTCGATCAGATGTATACAGGTAACGGGCCAAACAACGACTGGTTCTATGAGAGGCTCAGAGACAGAGTGAAATTCGCTCTGATCGGATGCGGAAAGGCGTGTCCGAACAGCTTTTGCGTAGACATGGGAAGCAACAAGACAGATGAGTATGCTTTCTCGATCGATGTTGTCGATGGCAAAGTGTACTGCGATGTCAAAGATGATGAACTGTTTGCTGCATTCGAAGGCGCAGGCGGTTCAAAAGATAATGTTGAGCCTCGTTTTGTGACAGAGGCGGAGTTCAAGGTAACAAGGCCGGAGGAAGTACCTATCGAGTTGTTCAAGGATCCGATGTGGGATGAGTACACCAAGCGTTGTGTCAACTGCGGCCGCTGTAACTTCGTATGCCCGACCTGCACATGCTTTACGATCCAGGACGTTTTCTATACGGATAACGGCAGAGTAGGCGAACGCCGCCGCGTCAACGCTTCATGCATGGTAGACGGATATACCGATGTAGCAGGCGGTCTGGTAATGAGAAAAACCAACGGCGAGAGAATGAGATTCAAGGTCCTACACAAGGTGTATGACTTCAGAAAACGCTTCGGCTACGATATGTGCGTAGGCTGCGGACGCTGCGATACTGTATGCCCTGAGTATATCTCGTTTGCGAACTGTATAAACAAACTTAACGCGAGAGTGAAGGAGGTGACAGAGAATGTGTAACTGCGGAAAGAATGAATATACACCTGTTCCTTCAAAGCTTCAGGACATTATAAAACATACGGCTCAGGAATGGACTTTCAGATTTACTTACGTTGGAGATGTAAAACCGGGACAGTTTTTCCAGATCTCGATCCCTAAGGTCGGAGAATGCCCTATCTCGGTCAGCGGCATCGGGCCTGATTACGTTGACCTGACCCTGAGAGCCGTAGGAAAAGTTACGGACTATCTATTTGATAACTTCAAGGCAGGCGACAGCCTCTTCCTCCGCGGACCTTACGGAAATGGCTTTGATGTGCATGAGTTTGAAGGCGGAGAGCTGATCATCGTTGTCGGCGGTACTGCAGTTTCACCTGTCAGAGGTGTAGTACAGTATCTGTGCGAGACTGAAAGCGCGAAAGACGTACATATGATCGCCGGATTCAAGGACCCGGGAGAGATCATGTTCAAGGCAGACCTTAAGGATTGGGCTGAGAAGATTGACCTGACGCTTACTGTCGACGGCGCGCCTGAAGGATATGAGGGCAAGGTCGGCCTGGTCACCAAATACATTCCGGACATCCCGATCAGAGATATCAGTAAGTGCAAGGCCATCGTAGTAGGCCCGCCTCCGATGATCAAGTTCTCTATGATCGAACTCGTCAAGAGAGGTCTAAGTGAGGATAACGTCTGGATCTCGGATTCGAGAAGGATGAGCTGCGGGATCGGAAAGTGCGGTCACTGCCGCATCAACGACAAGTATGTCTGCATCGATGGTCCTGTATTCAAGTTCTCTGAGCACAAGACACTGATCGATTAGCGGGAGGTGGAACCATGAATAAAACGACTACAGATACTAATTTAAAGAAACTGAAGAAGAACGCCTACCGTGTATCCAAGGTCAGAGGAGAAACCGCTTCCCGTATTCGCTGCCCGGGCGGAGAGATCGATGTTGATTCGCTGCAGCGTGTCGTCGATATAGCCAGAAAATACGGCAAGGGCATGGTAAACATCACGAACCGCCAGGGATTTGAGATCCCGGGGATCGATCTGAAGGATGTTGAAGAAGTCAACAAGGCTCTTCAGCTGATAATCGAGAACAGAAACATCAATCAGGAAGAGTATAACGGCGGATATCCTGCTTCCGGAACACGTAATGTCGTGGCTTGTCCGGGCAAACAGCTCTGCCCGTTCGCCAACTATGATACAAAGAAATTCGCGCAGGAGATAGATAAGGCTATATTCCCGAACGATCATCACGTTAAGATCGCCTTCACAGGCTGCTCGAATGACTGCGCACACACACGTCTTAATGACTTTGGTATCATCGGCATGAGTGAGCCTCAATACAACAAGGATCGCTGCATCAGCTGTGAGCAGTGCGTCAAGTACTGCAAAAAGAGATCAGTCGGAGCTCTAAAGGTTGTAAATGGCAAAATAGAGCGTGATGTCAACAAATGCGTAGGATGCGCACTCTGTGTCAATTACTGCCCAACGAGAGCATGGACAAGAAGCAAAGAAGAGTATTACCGCGTCGTGCTGCTTGGACGTACTGGCAAGAAGAATCCTCGCATGGCAGAAGACTTCATGAGGTGGGCAGACCATGATACCGTGAAGAAAGTCATCTGTAACGTATATGCATATCTGGATGAATATCTGGACAGAGAGGCAGTTGAGAGCAAGGAACATATCGGCTATATCGTTGACCGTACCGGTTTTGAGGAATTCCTGAAATACATCATGAAGGATGTCACTCCGAATCCGAAGTGCGAGATCCAGGGAAGAATCTACTGGGGCGGCAAGCGCTACGATCAGAACAACGAGCTTAGAAACTCAATGTGGCGTTTTTCCGAGAGAGAAGATGCGGTAGTTCTGAAGCAAGGAGAATAATATGTTCAATGAAGAATTCACAGCTGCTTCCAAAGGAGCAGCCGCAAAATCCGCTCTTCTGAAGAAGAATCCGGGTGGCTACTTTCTGCTGTCCATGCTGGCAGGAGCATACATCGGCTTTGGTATCCTTCTGGTATTTACATTAAGCGGAGCACTTGCCGGAGCACCATACACCAAACTTGTGATGGGTTGCTGCTTCGGCATTGCACTGAGTCTTGTGGTGATAGCTGGCGCGGAATTATTTACCGGTAATAATCTGGTAATGACCGCCGGTCTCCTTCGCAAGACCGTAACACTTGGCGACGCACTGAAGCTGTGGGGAGTATGCTGGGTCGGAAATCTTGCAGGCTCGGCGCTGCTGGCATTGGTATTCAGCCTGACGGGACTCTACAGTGACGCGACTCTGAGCGCTATGACAGGCGCTGCGGCGGCAAAGATGACGGCAGGCTTCATACCGCTTCTGACAAGAGGCATGCTGTGTAATACACTGGTATGCCTGGCTGTATGGTGCGGCTTCAGAGCTAAATCGGACGCAGGCAAGCTGCTTATGATCTTCTGGTGTCTGCTGGCATTCTTTGCAACAGGATTTGAGCATAGTATCGCCAACATGACATTGCTGACGCTGGCTCTTATCAACAACGGAGGCAACGAGGCAATCAGCATGGGAGGTTACTGGTACAACCTGATTGTAGTAACTTTAGGCAACATGATCGGAGCGATACTGTTTGTTGCGCTGCCGTATCATTTCGCATCAAAAGAAAAATAAAAATACAGGAGGACGGATGTGGCATACTTTCCGTTCATGACAGAAGTCAGTGACAAGGATATTCTGGTCGTTGGCGGCGGCAGGAGCGCATTCCATAAAGTCCGCGCATTTTGCGGATTCGGCGCGCATCTTACCGTTATTGCTGAGAACATCTCTCCGGACATCATCAAAGTGTCCGGAGAGTTTGCTATGGTAAGGAAACCATTCGAGATCACCGATCTTGAGGGAAGGGATATTGTAATAGCCTCGACCGATGACAGGGAACTCAACAGACGCATAGTTGATCTTGCCAGAGAAAGAGGCATTCCGGCAAATGCGGTCGATGACAAAGAGCACAGCGATTTTATTTTCCCCGCAGTACTGAAGAAAGAGAATTATTCTGTTTCGGTCTGTACCGATGGCAGAAGTCCTTTGCTTGCCGGCAGGATCCGCAGCAGGATCGCGGAACTGATTCCTGAAGAATTCGACGAGGCGGTCGGTGAGCTTGGCCGGATGAGAGAAGATGTCCTCAAAACGACAGACTCTCAGGATGAAAGAGCCAGATTGTTCCGAGAAGAAGCAGATAAACGGATTGGGATAAGAAAGATCCGTATCGGTACAAGAAGCAGTGCTCTTGCGATGGCTCAGACGGAGATCGTGATCAGGACACTTAAGGAGCAGGGAATCAACTGTGAGGCAGTGATCATTCGTACTGAAGGGGACAAACAGACAGACAGACCACTATGGGAATTTGGCGGCAAAGCAGTCTTCGTTTCTGAATTTGAAGAAGCGATATTGTCAGGACGCATCGATATTGCTATCCATAGCGCAAAAGACATGCCCGGTGAGCTTCCTCAAGGGATCGATATACTTGCGTGCCTCGAGAGAGAAGAACCGGGTGATGTGCTGGTTTCGTTATCGGGGAGAAGGCCTGAAGATATCAGGATAGTCGGAACCAGCAGCCGCAGAAGGCAGGCTCTTATTGAAGAGCTGTCTTCAAATTATATTACGAGACCGCTAAGGGGGAATGTACCAACGAGGCTGACCAAGCTGAGACGGGGAGAGTTCGATGCACTGGTG
>JAIKVR010000068.1 GCA_024685545.1 Eubacteriales bacterium
GCCTACGAGAACGAAAATAATAATACCTGCAGCAAGCGAGAGCATGCCTCTCATTCTATTATTCATAACGCCTCCAGATGTTGCCGTGGCAGATTAGCAGTATTTCGTCTGTTGCCATGATTTTACTCCTTTCTTCAAGCGGACGAAAGCGGGGGAGAGAGTATAAGAGAAAAATGGATGCATCTCCCGTAATTGTTTTGAAGTAAAAAACAGACCATCCATTTCCTGAGGTCGGCAACGAATGACCAAGGCTGCTGAAAGAAACGCCCTTAAAAAAATCCAAAATGTCCTTGACAAGTTAGCTTATGCTAACTATAATTGATATCAGTTAGTGGATGCTAACTATTTAAGGCATGTGGTCGGCAGTCAAAATCATTAGTCATCGGAGGGAGATTTATGATGCCTCTAAGTTTCGCAGAAGTCGGTCAGTCACAGATTATCAAAAGAATCGGGGGTAATCTCGAGACCAAGAAGCATTTGGAGGACCTGGGTTTCCACATCGGAGGAGAGATCAGTGTGATCAATACGATCGAAGGAAACCTCATCGTTAACGTCAAGGAATGCCGTGTCGCCGTAAGCCGCGAACTGGCAAACAAGATCATGATTTGAAGGAGGAAGTAAATTGAAAACGCTCAGAGATGCGCAAATCGGTGAAACAGTTGTGGTTGCAAAGATACATGGGGAGGGTGCAGTCAAACGCCGCATCATGGATATGGGGATCACAAAGAATGTTGAGATCCATGTCCGAAAGGTTGCTCCACTGGGCGACCCGGTGGAACTCAATGTACGCGGATATGAATTGAGCCTGCGGAAAGCAGACGCAGAAATGATCGAAATCATATAATTTTTTTCAGATGCGGTTAGCGTATGCTAATCGCTCAAAGCGCTTATAAGCAGAAAGGAAGAATCTATCATGTCTTTAACAATTGCTCTTGCGGGCAACCCAAACAGCGGTAAAACGACACTGTTTAATGCGCTGACCGGTTCGACGCAGTTCGTCGGAAACTGGCCGGGCGTCACGGTGGAAAAAAAGGAAGGCAAACTGAAAAAGCATGACGACGTCGTCATCACCGACCTGCCCGGGATCTATTCGCTGTCGCCTTATACGCTGGAGGAAGTCATTGCCAGAAACTATCTGGTAGGTGAGAGGCCTGATGCGATCCTGAATATCGTGGATGGCTCCAATCTGGAACGAAATCTGTACCTGACAACACAGCTTACCGAGCTCGGAATCCCGGTGGTCGTAGCCATCAATATGATGGATATTGTCAGAAAGAACGGGGATAAGATCGATACTGCCCAGCTGAGCAGACAGCTCGGCTGCAAGATAGTAGAGATATCTGCACTGAAGGGCACCGGTGTTTCGGAGGCGGCGGAAGCCGCCATACAGGCGGCCAAAACCGGCAAGACTGTCCCGATGCACAGCTTTTCCGGTCCTGTTGAGCATGCCCTGGCCCATATCGAAGAGCATGCCGTCGCCGGCATTCCCGAGGAACAGCAGCGCTGGTACGCTGTCAAGCTGTTCGAGCGCGACAGTAAGGCTCTCGAGCAGCTGAACCTGAGCGAAGAAGTTCTGAAGGATATCGAACAGCACATCAGTGAAGTCGAGAAAGAATTCGACGATGATGCAGAATCCATCATAACTAATGAGCGTTATGTCTGGATCGGCAGCATAATACAGTCTTCGTATAAAAAGAAATCTGTCGGGAAGCTTACGACCTCCGATAAGATCGACAAGATCGTCACCAACCGCTGGCTCGCTCTGCCGATCTTTGCGGTGATAATGTTCCTGGTTTACGCTCTGGCTATGGGAAAGTCGATCGCGGACGGAGGTATCTCCATCGGCACTTTCCTTACCGACTGGACCAATGACGTTCTCGGCGAGGCCTGGCTGATCGAAGGCTCGCGGACCCTGCTGGAAAGCTGGGGCGCTGCGCCCTGGCTGGTAGGACTTGTCTCAGACGGCATCATCGCGGGTGTCGGCGCTGTATTGGGGTTCGTGCCGCAGATGCTGGTTCTTTTCCTGATGCTCGCCGTCCTGGAGGACTGCGGATACATGGCGCGCATAGCATTCATCATGGACCGCATCTTCCGCCGTTTCGGACTGTCCGGCAAATCCTTTATCCCGATGCTGGTCGGTACAGGCTGCGGCATTCCTGGAGTAATGGCATCCAGGACGATCGAGAACGAACGTGACCGCCGCATGACGATCATGACCACATGCTTCATGCCGTGCGGCGCCAAGATGCCGATCATCGGCCTGATCGCAGGCGCGCTGTTCGGCGGCTCTTCCTGGGTCGCGACCTCTGCTTATTTCATCGGCGTTGCTGCGATAGTGATATCCGGTATCATGCTCAAAAAAACGAAGCTCTTTGCAGGCGATCCCGCACCGTTCGTTATGGAATTGCCGGCCTATCATGCTCCTACTTCCACTAATGTCTTTCGTGCCATGTGGGAGCGCGGATGGTCCTTTATAAAGAAAGCCGGCACTATCATCGTGCTGTCAACTATCGTCTTATGGTTCCTCCAGGGCTTCGGTACAGTGAACGGCCGTTTTGGAATGGTCGATCAGCTATATGAAGATGAAAGTATCGTTACCGAAGAATACATACAGCAGGTGGCGGACCGTATGGGCATCGACGCAGATGAAGTCAACCCCTCTGACGATTCGATCCTGGCCGGAATTGCGCGGCCTGTCTCAGTGATCTTCAGGCCTCAGGGCTTCGGTTCCTGGAAACCTACAGTAGCCACAGTTACAGGGCTTATAGCAAAAGAAAATGTCGTAGGGACCTTCGGTATACTGTATAACTACGACGACCAGGAAGGCGAAGAAGAACTTGAGGAAAACGGAGATCAGATCTGGAATAATGTGGCCGCAGACTTCAACCGTTTCTCCGGCGGACACGGCAGGCTCGCAGCCTTCGCCTTTATGATCTTCAATCTGCTCTGTGCGCCGTGCTTCGCGGCTATGGGAGCTATCAAGCGTGAGATGAACAGCCCCAAGTGGACGCTATTTGCCATCGGCTATATGTGTGTGTTTGCATATGTCATTTCCCTGATAGTCTTCCAGGTTGGAAAGGTCTTTACCGGAGGGGCGGATGCCGCAGGGCTGACCGTAGCGCTTGTGCTGCTGGCAGCGATCCTCTGGCAGTTGTTCAAGCCGTATAAGGAGTCCACAAAGCTTACCAGGAAGGTATGACCTTAAAGAACGAAAGGAACTGACGGATCATGTTTTCTTGGATAAAAGCGAATATCGGATCTATCGTTGTCGCGGCTGCCCTTCTCATCATGGTCGCCTCTATCGTACGCTCTATGATCGTGGACAGAAAAGCGGGCAGGTATATCTGCGGCGGTTCAGTCGGTTCCTGTGCGGGCGGCTGCGCAGGCTGTCCCATGCATGGAAAGTGTCATGGCCGATAGGAGATATAATCCTGCTGATAATGGTGTGCCGCCTGTTAAGTGAACATTGAATGAAAAAAAACTGCCAGTCGTTTGCGGCTGGCAGTTTTTGGGTTCAAAAGAGATCCTAAAGCATCCTCAACGTAATGCCTGATAATTCTCAAAAGATCTTAATTGCCATATAGAGATCACACTGTATCTGAGTTCTGATTGCAAATATGTTCGAAATAGCAATATCGGTGATTTGACTTTAAGTCTATCTGGTTCCGGTCAGGGCTACACCGTTCACATACAGGGTGTAACCGTTGCTGATCACGTTTGCCGCATTGCCGATGAACTCGGTCACATAGCTGTTTGCGGTAAGCGTCCAGGTGCTGCTGTCATCAAGCGACACGGAAACAATGCCGACTTCAGTGGAGACCGTCGTTCCCTTGGCATTGGCGATATTGCCATCCACATAGCCTTCGAAGGCGGTGCTGTTCGTCAGGTTCAACGTCAAGGCGGAGCTGCTGCCCACGAGAACTGCTCCGAAAAGTTCCTGGTCGGAAGCATTCAGGGTCGCCACATTACTGCCGCCGCTCCAACCGTCGTCACAGACCGAGATCAGCACGTTCCCGCTGTCCATATTGACCAGTTTTACTCCGCTTAAAGTGATGACCGCACTGGTATTCGTCACGTGGAATATATGGCCATTTTTACTGGTCAGACTGCCTCCGATCATCGTAAAGGAAGAAGTGCCGCTTGCCGCGTCGCCTGACATGGACTGGTAGATCATGATGCTGTCATAAAAAGTTGCGTTTCCGTTGCACTTCGTATTGTTGGCTGTCAGATCGCAGTCTGTCAGTTCGATGGAGTTAAGGCCTTCGATGCAGACTCCCTCGGAAAGGTTGGAGACCAGCGTAGCATTTGCAACGTGGATCTCTGCAGTGGAGTATATCGCAGGAGAGCCCAGACCGTTTGAGGTAAAGGTTCCGCCGTCAACATATACTGTCCCGCCGCCTCTGTCCGTACGTATCGCTGCGGAGGATCGGCCGCTGGTGGTAACGTTCAGATCGTATGCGTAGGTTATACCTCCCCCAGTGGTCATTATGCCTCCGGACCCGTCACCGGTCGTTGTGATGGTCGTATTGCGAATGATGACGGTGGTCCCGTCACCCGAAGCTCCATTCTGTCCGCCGTTGCCGCCGTAACAGAATATGCCGTTGGCGCCGTCAGCCTCGGAATAGACCGTTCCTCCGGTAATGGTGGCCGTGGAACCGCCCTTAACAAGGACTGCCGCATTCAGACCGTAGAAGTTGCAGCTGTCACCGCCGTCGGAATCCCCGGATTTGGTGATAGTCGGGTCAGTGATCGCGACTTCGCCCGAGGCGGAGATCAAAAGGGCGTTTTCGTCTGCCGTGGTGCTGGCATAGGTCTGCCCTTGCTGACTGTCCGGAGAAGTGATCTCAACAGCAGCATAAATAATATCAGCGCTGCTGCTTCCTCCGGGACCGCCGTTGCCGCCGGGCGGGTTGCCTCCTGGACCTCCTCCTGGCGGATCGCCGGGGGAAGATTCCTGAACATTGCTGTTGTCTGACTCGGATGAGCCGGTCGCGCAGGCTGCAAGGCTGAAAATCAGCAGTGCCATCAAGAGGAGCGCGATAATCTTGCTTATTCTTTTCATATTGAAAACCTCCCTTACGTTTGATGGGATCATTGTAAGGGAGGTTGATTGAAACTGGATTGAAGATTTGATTATTTTATCGGAATTGCTGCCGTGAACTTTACCTTGCCCTCCTGGCAGGATACGCCGATGCTTCCGTGGTGCTTTTCAACTATCGCTTTTGCGATGGCAAGACCGAGGCCGTAATGATGGCCTTCGCCGTCACGCGCTTCGTCGACCCGGTAGAACCGTTCAAAGAGGTGCTTCTGTTTTTCAGGCGGTATCGCTTCTCCGTCATTCTCGACGCTGAGCACCGCTTCATTGCCTTTATGCTCCAGCGACAGTTCAACAGCTTCGCCTGACGAATGGCGGATCGCGTTGTCAAGAAGGATGGAGACCAGCTGTGTGAGTTGGGAGTTGTTCCCTGAGAGAAAAATGCCGTCTTCAATGCCGCATTGAAGTGTTTTCCCGTTATCGAAAGCCAGACTCTCAAAAGCAAGCGTTTCTCCGGTCACAAGGCGGGAAAAATCGACCTGCTCCATCTGAACTTCGGCATTTTCCGCCCGTGAAAGATCCAGAAGCTGCTTTACGAGCCCGCCCATCCTGTCGTTCTCGTATTGTATATTGGAAAGCCATTCGTTTTCACCGATCTGTCTGGAAAGAAGCTCCGCATTGGCGCTGATCACCGAGACGGGCGTTTTCAGCTCATGGCTCGCGTCCGAGATGAACTGCTTCTGCTGCCGGTCGTTTTCCTCCAGCGGACGGATGATCTGCCTGGAAAGAAACAGGGAGATGAAGAATAGGAGAACTAATGCGGCTCCTCCTATGATCAGGATATTGTGAAGCAGCATGCTCAAACTGCTTTCCGTAACTGTAATGTCCATAAAAGCAACGAGCGTATAACCTGATCTGCGGCTGACAATATATGAAAGATCATCACTTCTCCCGGAAGATCTTTCTTTCGAGAGTATCTCTTTTGCGATACTCTCCAGTTCTTCTTCGCTGTATATTTTTTTTTCGCCGTTATCGACAGCGAGAACAGAACCGTCATCCGCAAATGCGACCGAGTAGAACGTGGAAAGCTGGTAATCCCGTCTCTCATCGATGGGAGGCTTGCCCTGGTCCGGTCTTCCCGGACCGGTCCCGTTCTGTCCGTCAGGTATTATCTCAGGTTCGTTTTGTCTGTCTGCCTGCTGTTCAAGGGAATACAGCTCCGCGTAGCGCTCCAGCATTTTCGTGTTCTGCTGACGCATTTCACGATAGCTTGCCAGCATGATCACGGAAAGAGTGATGGCAAACAGGAGGATGAGAGATCCCATTATCGATACTATGATCTTATTTCTGGACTTACTGAACATCTTTTACCCTCAGCTCATATCCGAGGCCGCGCACCGCTTTTATCTCCACTTTCGAGCCTACAAAGGCAAGCTTCTTGCGCGTGAAGGACATATATACTTCCACGTTGTTGTATTCCGCCTCGTTATCAAAACCCCAGATTTTTACGGCGAGCTGCTCTCTGGTCATGAGCCGGCCGTGATTGCTGAACATGTATTCCAGGATGCGAAGTTCCTTTTCGCTGAGACGGACGCTCTGCGCGTTCGACTCACATGTGAGCGTTGCAGTCGATGTGTCCACTGACAGATCTCCGAAGTGCAGGCTGACATCCTGGAAATCTGCGCTCCTTCTGGCGAGTGCCCTTACTCTGGCAAGCAGTTCCCTGGTCTGGAACGGTTTTGTTAGGTAATCATCCGCTCCGCTGTCAAGGCCTTCCACCTTATCATCCAGCTGACTCTTTGCCGTCAGCATCAGTATCGGAGTTCTGACTCCCTGATCTCTTGCCCGTCTCGCGACCTCGAAGCCGTTCATCTCCGGCATCATGACGTCGAGGATAGCAATATCATACACTCCGCTTTCCAGGGCGTTCAGAGCGGATGCCCCGTCCGCCACATAGTCGACATCGTACTTCTCCTGCTTCAGCAGAGCGGCGAGCGCAGCTGCCATTCTTTTTTCGTCTTCGGCTAAAAGGATCCTCATATCATCACCACCTTGCGACATAATGATACATATAAAGATTGAGGAAAGATTGAAATCTAATTCTAAGAAGGAATAAAGCCGACACGCTGAGGATGGCCGGCATCGTGAATATGAAGGTCCATCCTCTGTATCAAACAGTTCTTGATTGGATCTATTCGGCTTCTCCGGTGCATGTATGTTCAGCATAGTCGACCCATTGTCCGTCTATAAGCGTCTCATACTTCCCCCACTGTGGGTTCCCGGCATTTCTGCCCTTGACCCTCAAAGGGATAAACGCGTCATGCTGACAATCTGGCAGCGGATCTTCTATCCCGATCCAGCCTCTTTCATCGATCAGGTCATCCCAGTCCCCGTACAGATTTTCCAGAGAATCATAGCAGCGGTCAGCTGAACACTGAACCGCATCCCGGCTGGTGTACTCGAAGAGGTAGACCCCTTCTTCCGCTTTATACAGCATGACCTTGACGACAGGCTCACCCTCACCGGATTTCATTGGCTTCTTAAGATAAGCATACTTTCTCATAACGTTCTCCTTACGAGCTTCACCTCGATCGGCGGTACTTTGGAAGGCTCATTTGTTGCGGGTTCCCCTTCGGAATAGAGGCGGATCCTTCCGAAAGAGGGATCATGAGCAGGCAGCTTGTCCTCCACGATGATCCTGAACGTACGTCTTTCATATCCCGCCTCCATGAAGATCATTACATCTCTGCGGTAATATCTTCTTTCCGGAAGCCTCCCGGCAAATGATCTTCCCTGATATTCAAGGCTGACTTCACCGTTTCCGTTTATGACAAGCTTCGCGTCTCCATCCGGGGAAGTATAGATACCGGTGTAATTCTCGACTTCCCACCATATATCATTTCCGAAATCGATCTGTTCTCCGCTTTCCGTCTGGAGCGACAGGTCTCTGATAAGCTTATATTTTTTGCCGCCTATCTTGACGAAATGCTCCGGCAGCTCGCCCAGTCCGGCCTCATACCTCGCCGCTCCGAGCGTTACGGGCTCTCCGATCCTGTCCAGATACATTCCGTCCACAAAAAAGCTGTTTTCGTAGCTGGTGACGAGACGGATCAGTCTTGCGTCGGACAGTGCGCATTCATAGCTGTAATCCCTGGCCCCCGATTTGTACATGTCATATTGCGTCGACATATAATAATACAGTTCGCTTTCCCCGTCTACGCGCAAGAACCTGAGCACTTCTCCCGCAGGGATCACCGTCTCCCCGCTTTCTTTCCCATCGTCATCAAGCGACACAGCGTTTATCTCGTGAAGCAGCCTGCAGCCCACATTATGGCTGTCAAGAGCGAGTGCATCATCGATCAGCGAGAAATGGAGCCAGGTGCGCCCGCGTCCCTTTTCGGGCAGGAAAGCGTAATGGCCGTTTGGCTCGTACGATGTATTCAGTCCTGATTTCGCATCCATGAATTTCCGCGATCTTTCCCTCATGTGGACACAGTTCGGGTCATAGGGGACCGCCAGATAAAGCTCGTGCATGAATGAATCGAAACACTGTGCGTTCTGATTGGCAAAGCGATTGAAGCCTCCGTCGGGACTGGCGAAATTATATATGTATCCCCGGTCCTGCAGATCCTCCAGACGGAAGAAGTAATACTTGTCCTGGTTGCGCATCACGAAATAATCCGAGCCGTCATCCGAGTATTCCAGCCACCATGACTCGGTCTTATCACCCTCAGCGGTCACGACCCGGTACGCCGCATTGACATCGGAGGCCTTTTTCTTTTCGACGCATAGCACCCGTCTGTCGTGAGGCAGCGCATATTCTGTATTTTTTTCTATCTGTGCGATGAAGCTTTCCGGTGTTTTTGCCGCGGCTTCGGCCATCGGGCCGTCCAGCGCAGAATAAGGTATGGAAACGTGTACGGCCTTGCGGGGATCCATTCCCGTTTCCCGTCTTTTTTCTTCCGGGACCATCGACCCGTCGAAATAGAAACGCAGCCCGAGATAATCCGCCGTCCATGCGGGAGTCTTTTCCCCTCCGCCTGTATAAAGCCCGTCATTTCCGTATTTGTTTGCCAGCGCGTTCCTCAGGCGCTCATTGATGCTGCCGGGATCCTGCATGAAATCATCCAGCGTGAGGACACTGCCGCTTTGCGTGTCGTATACATGTGAGTGAAAGACACAGGTTTTTATCCCGTCTGCCACCTCACCTGCCGCGTTGCCTATGCCTGATTCCATCTCTGTTTCCAGGATACTGAACAGAGTCTCGTCCGCACGCGTCACGTTTGCGATGTAAGAGATATTGCGGTAACGGTATTTCTCCGTAACTGCACCTATTATAGCGGCTACAGGGAATCTGTTTTCGGCAAGAAAACCCGCGGCTTTGGTCTCGACATGTTCCTTTGAACGCGCATTCACCTCGGCAAGAGTTCTGGAAATGACTTCCGGGACTTTGCTTTGAGCCGTTAGTTCATTATATCTGCCGTATGCCCCGATTCCCTTTTTCGGGTCGACCGACATCAGTTCTTTCAGTGTGGTTTTGACCGCGTACATTTCGCCTCCGTTTATTTCGTTGTCAGGCACCTGCCTGTCCTGTTCTGCCTTCCGCTGATCCCGATAAAAAGAGATACCGCTGATAATACCGCAATACAGAGCGGTATAATGCTGTAACTCTCTTTATACCGGATCTCGTAAAGCTTTGATCCCGGCTTCTGTTTGGCGCCATGGGATCTCGTCATTTTTCATTATAAAATAAAAATGCGGAAACGTCCATTGAATAGACGCTTCCGCAACAAAGAATAATTCATAAGACCCGGCATAAGCGGCAATGATCACGCTTTACGCGATATCGAGACCGGGATATGTTATTCTAGTACATTTCGACCAGTACGGCTTCTTCCTGTGAAAAGTAATCCTCCGAACTGCTGCTGACTCCGGCAGCTTTATATGCCTTATCAAAAGGTATCTCTTCGATGTTGCTCAAATATACGAAAGTAGAATCGGCAGCGGCGTTCGGCATCCTTCCTTTGATTTCGAGCCGGTATTTATATATGACATCATCGCACATCCATGTTCCTTCAGCCATTTCGTAATATGTCTTCATATTCCCGTCGACAGCAGCTACCGTGGAATCAGATGTCCCGCTTTCACTGTAAATGTCCTTGTCCTGAAATTCGGTTATATCGAGTATCTCCGCTTTGCCCTGAAGGTCCGCATATACGGTAACTATCGCATAGCGGCATTCGGGAGACGGTACGGACGGTCTTGCCTCGCAGATCATGCGGTAATTCGTGCCCGCAACGACCTGGGTCGCCAGGAGCGCGACAGGGGTATATTCAGCTCCCGTAAGCGTTTCGCATGCTTTTTCAAGCGCCGTCTTTGCTTCGTCCGTCATCTCGGGGGATACGGTCTCCGTCCAGCCTCCGACGATTCCGCTTTCGGAGCCCCAGGCATCCGCGTCGCTTGAAAGGATCTCGGTCACCTGTGCATTCCCTTCCAGATCCTCGTAAATGTATACGATCGAATATGTCGTCTTTGCGTCGGGGACAACGGGAGTCGCTTTGCACAGCACGCAGTGATTCGTACCCGCAACGACCTGACTCGCGAGGTAGGCGACCGGAGTGTAATCGACACCGTCCATCTCCGAGACAGCCTTTTCAAAGATCATTTTGAAATCGTCGGTTATGACAGGCGAATCAGCTTTTGTCCAGCCTCCGTCGATCTCGCCGACGCTTTCAATACCTCCCGTATTCTCGTTTCCTTTGTTTTGTCTGCTGCAGGAGGCAAGAACAACTGTGCTTGCTGCGATCAGCGAAAGACAAATGACGATCGATAATGCTTTTTTCATTTCTATCACCTCAACTTTTTAGTGTAAACGACATCGATAATTCCGGAATTGATCCCATCGGTCTGTTGAGCCGCATTCGAATATGCCTTTGCATCAGTAGATGCTCCTTACGGCAATATGCCTGCTGTCGGCATGTTCCCATGGATCACTTCATCGATACAATTGACGGAACAGTTTACCGAATCTTCGGAATAATGATCCCCTGCCGATGCATGTCGGTCGATTTATCTAAAGATAACACTTTTTTTGCGGAGTCTTACGTATTTAATCAAAGAGTAATCAATCTAATACTATATTAATTGATATGCCTCCGAAAGGAGCGTTTATATATTTTATGAATACTCTTAGAAATAATTATGCATAATGGTATAATTGATTGCCTTTCAATTGTGTTGTTTTTGGAGGATATATGAAAACAGCTCTTTCAATCATAGTTTTCATAAGCAGCCTATTCGTAGTCGTATCCGTAGTACTGCAGGAAGGCAAAGATGAAGGCCTTTCCAGCGCGATAACGGGCAATACGAACCTGTTCGGCAAGGGAAGGGAGAGGACGCTGGACGCGACGCTCCAGAGGATAACCGTTATTGCCGGAGCCGTACTGGGAATCGCCGTCTTTGCGATGGGAGTCCTGTTTAAATAGAGACCGTTGAGACGAACACGATTTCAGCAAAAGAGGCGTGAATAGAAGATCAGATAAAAGAATACAGCCCCTCTGTGGCGATATGTCCCGGAGACACACATATCGACCGGAGAGGTTCAGTGATATGCTCTTCGGTGATAAGGCAATAGTTACCGATTTGCCGGAGCTGTTCACGAATCATGCGGATAATCAATAACCTTTGTTTGTGCCGGAATGCATCCGTTTGAGCATATAAAAACCGCCTGACCTTCTGTCAGGCGGTTTTTGATGTTTTAAGCTGACTTATTCGATCTGGCTTTATACCGTTGCAGTATCAGCAGGACATAGAAGGCGATTAAGGAACCTATGAGTATCAAGAACGTAAGAGTCAGCTGATCAGGGTCACCGGTCACAGGAGGCTCATCAGTGGTATTCTTTATCTCCACACAATTTCCTTTTTCATACTTTACCGTAGCTGTCAGGGCATTGGTCTCGTCGTCGGCTTTTGTGACAGTGATTATTACCTTGTGTTCGGCGGTGTCATATCTCATATTCTCTTCAGTTCCGGGAGTTTCCTTTACGATATACTCAAATGTCCCGGCTTTGTCGAACTGGATCGTTCCGAAGCTGCCTGTCTGGGCAGCCTTTGTCAGGATAAGCTCTGTCTTTTCGGGCATCGGCGCTCCTTCAGTGACAGCTGTCAGTGTGACGGTGAAGCGGTCTGCGTCAAGCCAGGCACGTCCTTTGAGCAGCTTGGTTACTTTGATCTCTTCTTCTGCGGGAGCAAAGGTGTTCGTCACTATGAGGCTTTCCGATCCGTCGTATGAAACTTCCGCTTTAAGAGTGTAGGAGGAGAGAGTATATCCGGGAGGATATTCGTCTCCGCTTTCATCGGGGACAGCTTCCTCCGTAACATTTACTACCACCTTATGAGGCGTTGTATCGTAGGTTACGCCATCCACGCCGTCGTTGATCTCGGTGATCGTGTACGTATACTTTCCGGGCTCGACAAAGGTGATCGGCAGGAATGCCGCAGTCGGTTTACTCTCTGTCGCGGTTGCCGTCGTCGCTTTCGGCATCGGTGCACCGGATGTTACTGCCGCAAGTTCGAATCTGAAGCTTTCCGCCTTGCCCCAGTCCTCGAACTCCTTGGTAGCCTCCAGATAAACGGATACCGTACCCGGTTCGTCTTTTTTGTTTACAAGATGGAACTCCGCTACATCCTCACCCTCATATGGCAGGGTGACATAGAAGGGATTGACCGGTTTGCTTATATTCTCATTCGGCTCCTCTACCACCAGGTAAGTGCCGTACGGCATCGGTCCGATCTCAGCGTAACCGGTGTCGTCAGTTATCATGGATCCGACAAGTCTTTCTTCGACTGCGTATTCGGCAAGTTCTTCTTCCGAAGGAACATCGCTTATGTCCTCGCCCGTGACATTATATACGGAGAACACGATATCCTTCAGCGGCCTGCCTGTCTCTTCCTCGGTTTTATAAATGTGCAGACCTGCTTCGATCTTTTTATTGAAAACAAAGGATTTTTCAGTTTTTACTCTGGTTTCGCCTTTCGATACTCCGACAAGTGACTGTGAAGCGTCATAACCTCCTTCGGGCTCATAGAAGTAAACACCCTTTTCCAGATACTGCGTCCCCTCGACCGTAACCTTTATTGTATCGCCGTATTTGGCTTTGATCGTGGTCGCGTAGACCGTTTCGCCGGTAACGTCGATGGTTTTGGTATCGGTTGTGGTATCAGAAAGCGTTTGCACGGTCATTGTGAGAGTGTCTCCTGCTGCTGCTCCGTGATTCAGAAAAATGTTCAGCCCGACGCTGTAGGTGCCGTCGTTTTCATCTGTCAGTTCCGTCTGGGTGATCTTTATATCGGAGACCACAAACTGGTTTCCCGAAGCCTCTACTCCCGGAAGACCGATCAGATAATTGAAAAGGGAAGTGACGCGTTCATCCGCGTCTGCATCGTAAGCCCAGTCGCGTGTGTCGTTTGCGTTCCACCAGTACCACAGTTCGTTGCGGTAGTCATGTACGGAGCTTATCAAGGGCAATCTATAGCCACTGGGGCGATACTCGATCGTGTTCGCGGTAAATCCGTAAGTAGTGTCCGATGAAAGCTGTGCGTTGGTCATCCGATTGGAATAATACCAGACAGCGAACTGTACGGCGGCGATGATATCGCCACGGTCCAGGTCATCTGCGCGTGCCACGTTTGCTTCTTTAAGAGAGGCCTTCATATCATCCAGAGAAACAAAGGGATAAGAATTCAGAATAATTGCGCGTATCTTCGAAGCCTGGTAGGAGTTGTAGTAGGAACAGTCCTCCAAATTGATTCTTTTATAGTGAATGCCGTATTCGGTCGGTTCACGTTCGTCGCAGCAGTAGGTCAGTTCGTAGTTGTTTTGCCCGTAGGAATACTCTCCGTTGAGTTGAATGCGAGTGGCATCCCCGGACACGTCCGCGAGAATCAGTAAACACGGCATATCTTTGTCCTGAGTTGCATGCATGCTCAGCTCGTAGGCGAGGCGATATGTTGGAGAATTTCCGCTTTGGGGAGATATATTGACGATCTCATAAGTATATTCGTTCGTGCTGGGTGTCAGCGGATAATACTCATCACTGAACGGTGTGTCGAGTTCATCAGTCAGTTTCTTGAGCAGATCGGGATCGACCTGGGACTGCAGATCTCCCAGAGAGTCATAAGCCTGCTGTGCTGTTGCCCTCTTAGCGAACATATCTTCGACGTAATCGGCATAGGCCGCCTGAACCTGTTCATGTTCCGTCACGGTGGCCTCATCCTGGGCATTGTAACGCGCGGAAACCGTGAAATCCTTCCGCTTGTCCTGCATTTCCTGTAGTGAATCGATTCCTCGAAGCAGGTCATTCACGGCAGCGACCGGATCATCATCTCCTTCGGCAGATACAGCAGGAACTGGCCCGATGTTCATCAGCATCATCAGGCAAATAACCAAAACGAGCAACTGACGGATCCTTTTAAAGACTGACCGCATATTCTAAATTCCTTTCGCTTAATAAGAAGTCTATATAATTAAAAGAAGTCACAATAAATATAAAGTCACTAGACTATTATACAACAAAGGATTATGTTAGTCTACAGACTGATAACGTAAAATGCAGACACTTTTTACTGCCAAATGCGCAGACTTCACCAAAGCTTTCGGCTTATGCGTCCTGCTCACCAAAAGCATGTGTGTAATAATTGCGGAAAACAGCGGTGATTGTTTTTTGATGGGATCATTACGTTTCCTGTACTCGGCAGATATACCAGATATCATCGCCTGTAAAACCGCACTTCCTGTACAGTTCCAGCGGATCGGAAGAATTGTCAAGATTTCCGGAAACTGTTACAAAATCTGCCCCGATGTCTTTGAGCCTGCGCAGTAGTGCATCCACTATCTTTTTCCCCAGACCTCTTTTTCTGTATTCCGGAAGCACCTGAACCCATTCAATAATACCTTCACGGCAGATTTCATCAAATTCCGCTATGCCGGAAGCAATCATTTTCCCGTCGTCAGCATTTATGCAGATGCATAAGTCTTCACGGAAAGTCTCGTGCTGTCTCCACTCCAGTATCTCTTTTTCAGTCACAACTATATTCTCATGGCTATAAGAGGCATTGATCGTCTCAGCCAGATCCGCTGCCTGATAATCGACCGATAATGTGTCGTAATCAAAATCAATCGGACACAGATCTTTCAGATCGTGCATGATCCTGAAGAATCTTTGATAATTGCTGTATTGTCCGCTCCAATTCCTGCAGTGGATTATCTTTATGGAATCGGGGATGACAAGCGTTTTGGCCTTCCAGTACGGAATTGAAAGCTTTCCGCATGGATCCGTGAGGTATTCATTTCTTTCCATCAGTTTTCTCCCAATAAGATCGACATTGCTCCGTATTGTGCCTTGGGACATCGAAGTAGCAGTCTCATCCCCGTCTGACAACAGAACGGGAGTTCCCGAATGTATGGAGACTGTAGATAGTATGATCATCAGCGGTAGACGGAAATGATCGAGATATTTGGTCTCGACTGACATGACGCCCTAAATGATGCCTTGTTCGTCAAGTTCTGATTCGCAGCATCTGCTGATCTACTTTACAATCAGCTCATTCAGGTCTTTGCTTTTATTCAGTACATTTAAGTCAATGTACTTTTCTCCTCCCTCATAGCCCTCAAGGATGCCTCTGTTCAGATACTGCCAAATATACCAATCTCCGTGATAATTCCATTTCAATGGGGTATACAGGCTTGAGATCCAATAAGGGTAGGAATCAAACGTCCCTTTCAGGTACTTATCGTAAATATCAGACCGGGTATAGATCATTGGCTTTACACCATATTGCGTTTCCAAAGCATCGAGATACACGGATAATTCTTTTACGACGTCCTCTTTGCGCGGTGGGTTTTGTTCTTTATCGCCGTAGTATTCCACATCGACCACCGGGAGCAGCCTTCCGGTCAGATCCGTTCCGACGACACGGATATAATTCTCCGCCTGCGTCGCTCCGGGACTATCGTAGGAGAAAAAATGATAAGCACCGGATAGCAGTCCGGCTTCCTGTGCATTCCTCCAGTTTTCTGTAAATCGGCTATCCTGATGAGCGGTACCTTCGGTTGCTTTTATGTAAACAAAAGCAATTCCCTGTTCCTTAAGCGCATTCATATCAACATCTGCCTGGTAGGATGACAGATCGACTCCGATCGTGCTGCTTTTTTCATTCACAAACCATCTGTTGATGAAAACCTTCTTTGCCTTTGCGAGGCCGAAAACAGTAAGAAACACTGTTAATGATACGATGAAAACGGTAATAAGTGCTTTTATTATTTTTTTCATATACCTATCCTAAATTGAAATCTGCTCATTGTATCCCGGCTTGTTTCTGGCGTTGCGGAAGAAGATGATCATCACGAAGACCATGACGAACTCCAGGAAAGCCAGGGTTACAGGGATCAGATCAAAGATGAATTGTTCTCGCGGCAGATTCTCTGAAAGCGTGAAGTCATAGACAGCGTGCCAGAGATAGGGGATCAGGAAGGCAAGGACGTTGCAGGCATTCTTGCCAGTGCTCATGGCCTTGGAAATGAAGTATCCCATGACGAAGCCATAGACTGCATGTCCCATGGTGACGCCTCTGACGATACCCTGGCCTACGCTGGTGGTAAAGGCGTAGATGATGTCTTCAAGAATGCCGAAACCGGCGCCGACCAGCGTCATGAAGATGATAACGTCCAGGTAGCTTACCTCCCCGGTCGCCTTCTTAAGGGTCTTACGGAAATACAGGAACTTCCAGAGCTCCTCCATCAGCGCAAACTGAATGAAGCACTTGAAGGCATCAACCGCCAGTGGTGGCAGATCATTGATGCCTAGAAAGCTGAAGATGATGCTTAAGACGAGACAGGAAAGGGTGATCGCACCGGAGGAAACCACGCCGTTGAGCATGGAGCGGCGGCAGTTTTCCCTGTAGCCTTCCTTTTCTCTAAAGAGACTGTGAAGCCAATAGTAAAGCAACATTGCCGGAACTGCGCTGGCTAAGATGACGAGTAAAATATCCATAACGTTCCTTTGAGATACACATGCATCTTGTATGCGCATGAATATCATGATCCTTTCTAATACAATAACAGAATAATAAGCAAAATAGTCTGTATGACTCATATTGTACCTGTGAATTGTTCTGCTTGCGAAAGAGTGAATCTGTGTATTGTTATCATCCTGTTTTAACAGGGTAGGTTTCTTATACTGATATCAACGCAGGTTTACACGATAGAATTTCCACAGTAAGAAGCGGCAGTGCTGTGAAATGTCAGTTTCTTGAGATTTTTCATACAAACTCCGTAAACGAACTGAGTATTCTTTCTTGATGAAGAGTGTCTGGCAAATGTCCAACACGTATAATTATTAGGATTTGATGGAATAATTAATGAAAAATATGCAAATACCGGGACCCAAAAGCGTAAAATAACATATAAGACGGAGGATCATATGAAATACAGGAGAATTACTGAAAGGCTCTTAGCAGGGCTGCTGGCAGTACTGCTGACGGTCAACGTTCCCGCGTTACCGGTCTGTGCTGAGTCAAATGCAGAACAAGTAGATATCTTCGGAACAGCAAAGGAATACTCGACTTACAATGTTGGCGCAACGTTATCGGACAGTTTCTGCTATTCGGACAAATGGCTTACTGAAGGTGATCCAGAAGAAAGAAACGATGCTTTGGCACTGGTGTCAATGCAGCTGATCGCAACATTTGTAGACAATGATCCGAACGGTAATGAGATCGACATGCTTAGCCAGATGGGATTTGGCGATTTTGAGTTCTTCGGATTCAATACGGAAGACACAGATGATGCAGCGGCGATTGCAGCCTCAAAGAAGGTCGGAAATACGAAAATCGTTGCAGTCATCGTTGAAAGCTACTCATTCAGCAGCGAATCCAAGAAGAAAGCCTGGAAGCAGAACTTCACAGTAAACGGCGCTAACGGCATAGAGACTGAACACGCAGTCTGGTCTGAAGCAGCTCTTCAACTGGCAGCTCGCCTGGCTGCTTTATATGCTGAAGAAGGCACCGTATTCTGGATCATGGGCCAGAGCCGCGGCGGAGCCATTGCCAACCTTACGGCAAAAGAACTGCCTGTCTGGCTCAAACACAAGGGCAAATCCAATTTCAGGATATTCGGATATACCTTCGAAGCTCCGGCCGTTGCAGAAGCAGGTCAGAATTCGCCATCATTCGGCTACATTCACAACTATATCTGCAGCGACGACCCGGTAACCAAGATCCCGATGTGGGGAATGGTCCGTTACGGTGTCGATCACAAACTCAACACCGAAGAAATCGATGAAGAGCTTCCGGAAGAGCTCGCAAGGCTGGGAAGCACGATGGCAGCAGTTACCTATAAACCGTATATCGGAATTGGCGTTCTTGTTAAGAAACTGGAGGACAGGGTATCCTGGACACCGGAAGGAACCGAAACAAATGACAGGGCTGATTACTCCAGCCAGAGAAAGGATGAGTTCACCGGCACAGGCGGAAGCACCGTGAGTGTCGAGTATAACGTTCAGACGGCAATGGTCGATTTGATGGATCTGATCTTTTCGGGTGCGGCATCAGGCATTTCAGTGGAAAGCCTGCTGGCAAACTCGGAGACGCTGATGAGCATTCTGCAGTTAATTGTCAACGGAGCCAAGGCTGAAGAAGAATGCAACTACAATGAGTCTTGCCTGCAGTACTATTCGGCTGCTCAGTACTTATCCATCGTTCTGGCTTATACAACGGGACAGAGTGCTCTTACACTGAATGACATTTACTGCCTGCTTAAGGTTCTGGCACCGCTTCTGGTGGATACTTCATATGAACCGCAACCGGGAAGCGATGCAGTAACAGATCTTGGGATGTACCTCTCACCTGCCATCGATATATTCGGACAGGTCAGTAATATTACGTATTCTCATCATTTCGATTCACTGCTTGCCAGACTTAAGGCCTTGGCACCACAGCCGGAGTTCTCTGAAATAGCCATCACGATCGATGAACCGGCTGCCGGCGATGCGGCTGCAAATGCAGCGACACAAGTCAATGACTTCATTGATGCTCTCGGATCTGACTGGCTCACAGTTGAAAACGCAGGATGGAATACCGAAGAAGATCTCAAGGATGACAGCATATATTATCTGACGGTTTCTCTTAAGGCAGTGGCACACCTTATCCCTGAAGATTTCAGTTTCATGCTTAACGGACAGGAACCGTTCGAGGATCCTGCCATCAGCTACACTGGAGGGATCGGAACGGTCACCGCGAAGTTTGAGTTCGTAATCGGTACGCCTGAACAGTGTACGGTCAGCTTCGTGACAGACAAGGGTGAAGCTCCAAAAGGCATCAGCGTCATAAAAGGTCTGTCCCTGAAAAAGGTCGACAGGCCCGAATTCCCTGAAACGATCAAAACAGACGGGAAGACCTGGGTGTTTGTCGACTGGTTTGATGATTACGGAAACAGCTGGGATGAGATAACACCGGCTGATGACATCGTTCTTACTGCCAGATGGCTGCATCGCATCGATGACATACGCGTGACCTTCAAAATACCTGAACTTGGAGATGATATGCCTGTCCCGACAACACCGGATGACGATTATGATTTATACGAGTACCACTTCATGGATGAGAGCTACAGCCCTGTCGATAAAGCGGAGACCGCAGGAGAGTATCACCTGAGTCTTTTCTTCAAGGTCAAATCGGACGAGGCTGTGTTCGCCACAAAACTCGTTGACGGCGAAT
This sequence comes from Eubacteriales bacterium, assembly GCA_024685545.1. Taxonomy (GTDB): domain Bacteria; phylum Bacillota; class Clostridia; order Eubacteriales; family Anaerofustaceae; genus JAAYHF01. The sequence goes on from JAIKVR010000068.1 coordinate 19,808, forward strand.
ACTATGAATACGCCGGTAAGGCATATGTAAATGGAAAGAAAGCGCAGGGCTATTACCAAGAGGACGAATATGTATTCGTTTCAGTCTATTTCGATTTCACGGTCGGGATCGAGCCCAATGTCTACAGTTTCGCAGAAGGTGCGGGACAGGAGTGGGTCAAGGGCAGCAATGAGGATGCTCGCTTCAAGGTGACCTGTGAAGGTGACGACAGCGGTATCTACTGGATGTTCAACGGACTTAAAGTCGACGGTGAATACCTTGAAGATGAGGATTTCTCAGCAACCGAAGGCAGTGTCATAATTGAACTGCCTGCCGAGTATCTCGAGACCCTCGCGGAAGGAGAACACACTGTGACCGCTGAATTCGCGGATTCCGATGTTACCACCACTTTTACAGTCAAAAGTGACGTGCCGATTTTACCGGATGTTCCGGAGACCGGAGACAGCGGTCTCGGTTCAGTATTATTGCTGATGACGCTGAGTATTGTCGGCTGTGCATGTTATGCAGTTGGACTTCGCCGCAGAAAAGTGCAGTATTAGGAAAGGTTTTTCCCCAAAAAAAGGATTAACGGAATAATTATCGAACACTCCCGCCACTTCTATAAGTGGCGGGAGTGTTCATATGTGGATACATGATCATAGATGTCGTCCAAAACGGTCAAAACGCGCTAACAGTACGGAATACAGGCGAACTGGATGTTTTAGTTCACTATGACGTTATAGATCACGATGCCGTGAGAGAGCGCTTCTGCGAGAAGCTTTCCGCCTTCACACACGAACTCCGCTTTCCTCGTGCCTTGTATCTGGCGATGAGTCAGGGCGCCCGATTCGTTTGATCTCCGCTTTCTGCCGGCTCGTGGTCTTTTCTGACAGCGTATTCCTTATGCCTCAAAACAGTCCCGTGATGCCCGATTGATCAAACAATAGTATTTCATACAGATCCTGGTTACTCGATACGGCATCGGATACTGACCCTTTGCAGATCACGTTTCTGGATACCGCGCCTAAAGCCGGGATCATCTGTGAGGACGGTACAGACGTTCTTGAAACCTGTCGGACGGCTCGAAAAAAGTACGGGAGCGGATGTCTGACTCCCGTACTCTGAACAGACAGATGCTGCGTGAATGGTATATGCTGGAACCGGTCACTCCATAAGTTTATCCAACTCGGCGGCAATTGCGGAAAGAAATTCGTCGGTATCAACGCCGCGCGCCTTGAATCCGGGCTCTGCGAGATGAACGAGATCGTTCGTCATGATCCCGCTTCCGAGCGTGTTGAAACAGGCCTTCTCAAGTGAATCCCCGAAGTCCTGCAACCGGGTGTTTCCGTCAAGCTCGCCGCGCTTACGGAGCGCACCGGTCCACGCAAAAATCGTCGCAACGGGGTTCGTGCTGGTCTTCTCGCCCTTCAGATATCTGTAGTAATGACGGGTGACTGTACCGTGGGCGGCCTCGAACTCATACTTCCCGTCGGGATTCACCAGCACCGACGTCATCATGGCAAGAGAACCGAATGCCGTGGAGACCATGTCGCTCATCACGTCGCCGTCATAATTCTTGCATGCCCAGATATAGCCGCCTTCCGAGCGGATAACGCGGGAGACCGCATCGTCTATCAGGGTGTAGAAATAGGTGATGCCAAGCTCTTCGAATCGGCTCCTGTAATTCTCATACTCCGCCTCGAACACTTTCCGGAACTCGCCGTCATAATTCTTTGAGATCGTGTCCTTGGCTGAAAACCACAGATCCTGCTTTGTGTCGACGGCGTATTGGAAACATGAGCGGGCAAAATCGCGGATGCTGTCGATATAGTTGTGCTGTCCGAGCCAGACCGCGGGACCGGACGCCTTGTGAACGGTGATCGTCTGTTCTTTGCCGCTCTCGCCTTTGAATACCATCGTGCACACGCCTGGCTCGTCCGAAATCATTTCGGCGGCCTTATAAATGTCGCCGTATGCGTGACGTGCGATCGTGATCGGTTTTTTCCAGTTCCTGACGACCGGTTTGATGAAATCAACGACGATCGGTGAGCGAAAAACGGTCCCGCCCATGATTGAGCGGATCGTAGCGTTTGGTGAAGGCCACATCTTCGTAAGCTGCGGATACTCCTGCATGCGCTGATAGTTCGGCGTTATGGTGGCGCATTTGACTGCGACCCCGTGCCTGAGCGTGGCATAAGCCGCCTCTTCGGTCACTTTATCTTCAGTCGCGTTGCGGTTGAGCAGGCTCAGATCGTAGTATTCTGTGTTGAGTTCAACGTAGGGGCAAATGAGCAAATCCTTGATCTTCTGCCAGAGGATGCGGGTCATCTCGTCGCCGTCCATTTCTACGATAGGCACGGTCATTTTGATTCTATCCATTGTTATTCCTCCATTCAATCCTCGCCGTGGCCGGCCGCGTAGTAATTCATAAGGCAGCCTTCCGTAAGGATGAGCTTCTCATCACCGGAAAGTTCGCGGCAATACAGCCTGATCGGCCTCGTTCCATCCTTTGTGATAACGACCGCGTCGAATTCCTCCCTGCCTTCAAGTATCCCTGCTCTGACTCCAGGGATATAGATCCAGTCGTCCTCGGAGAAATCAAACGCCTCGTCTGTGTCCATTGTGAACGGCACGATGCCCCAGTTGATGCAGTTGGATCTGTAACGCTTGGTCGCGTATTCATAGCAGATATTCGCAAAGCCGCCCAGTACCTTCTGGCAACTCGCCGCCTGCTCCCGCGCGGATCCGTCGCCCGGCTTTTTGGAAACGACGCAGCTGCCAACGGTGGTCTTACGCAGTTCGCCGCCGACCTTCTTAAGTACCTCGGCGACAGCTTCAAGGGCCTCTCCCTTCTCCCGTCTTTCCTCCAGCTGTTTCACCTGTTTGCTGCGATTGACATATTCGGGAACACGTCTTGAGAGGGCAAAGTCGGACAGCTTGATCGGATTGGATCGGTAACTCGACGTCTCTCCGGACGGTATGAGCTCATCTGTCGTCGTGACTTCATCGGGGATCACGGCGCACAGCTTTACAAGCAGATCATCCTCCAGTTTCGGCATATGCGGCCAGTCTGTGATATTCGGGCCCAGCCTGAGCTCGACCGACGGATCGGCTTTCCCGAATCCGTACCAGCAGCGTTTGTCATATACCGTATCGGTATAGTGGTATTCATGAGGCTCGACCGTATACTCGATATCGGTGGCCGCCGTCAGCACGCCTCCGTTTATCGCGGTCGCGGCAATCGAGCGCGCGTCCATAAGCGCGACGGCAGCAATCTGACCATCGGAAGGCTTTGAGCCCTCGCGGTTCGCAAAATTCCTGGTCGCATGCCTGATCGACAGGGTATTGTTTGCCGGCGTGTCGCCTGCGCCAAAGCAGGGTCCGCAAAAGCACGGCTTGATCACTGCTCCTGCTTCGATATAAGCCTGAGCGGTCCCGTCCCGAAGGATGGCGAGATTCACCGGGGCTGACGACGGATACACGGACAGATCAAAATTGCCGTTTCCGATGCTTTTGCCTTTTACGATCGCCGCAGCCTCCACGAGGTTGTCGTACATGCCTCCCGCGCAGCCGACGATAATTCCTTGGTCGCACTGCACCTTGCCATCGGCATTGATGCTGCGGCAAAGATCGAGCTTCACGCTTCCGAGCGATTTGTTGCACTCGTCCTCGATCTGCCTGAAGATCCGCTCGGGATCCTTCTGCAGCTCATGGATGGTATAAGCTTTCGACGGATGGAACGGCAGCGCGATCATCGATTCCATTCTGTCAAGCCTGATCGTCACCATCCTGTCATAGTAAGCCCCGTCCTCCGGGGCGAGAGGAGAATACGCCTCCGATCTTCCGACGTTTTCGTAATACGCTCTGACCTTCTCGTCCGTCGGCCAGATCGAAGTAAGACAGCTGGTCTCGGTCGTCATCACGTCGATCCCGATACGGAAATCCATGCCGAGAGCCGTAATGCCGGGGCCGGCGAATTCCATGACTCTGTTCTTGACAAATCCGTCAGGGAAGGTCGCTGCGACCAGTGCGATCGCGACGTCATGCGGGCCGATGCCGTGCGGGACTTCTCCCTCGACCCATACGAGCACCACTTCGGGCTCGTCGATATCCCACGTGTTGTTCAAAAGCTGTTTGACCAGCTCCCCGCCGCCCTCGCCGACGCCCATCGTTCCGTAGCATCCGTAGCGGGTGTGGGAATCCGAACCGAGTACCATCTGCCCGCATCCTGCGAGCTTCTCTCTTGCGAACTGATGGATAACGGCCTGATTCGGCGGGACGTAGATCCCGCCGTACTTCTTTGCGGCGGATAGCCCGAATGCGTGATCGTCCTCATTGATCGTGCCTCCGACAGCGCACAGACTGTTATGGCAGTTCGTCATAGCGTACGGTATGGGGAACTCCTTCATGCCTGACGCGCGGGCGGTCTGAATGATTCCGACATAGGTGATATCGTGCGATATCATAGAATCGAATCTGATCCGCATCTTTCCGTCGCCGCTTTTTTTCTTTTCATGAGCCCTGAGTATCTTATAGGCCATTGTGCGCTCGCGGGCGTCGAGATCCGCCGCATCCGCATCGACCGGAAGCCCATCCTTCAGGTATACTCCGCTGCTCTTTTTCTCGATCATTTCCATACTTGTAATCCCGGATCAGTTGGTCTGTTTCTCTTTTTCCCTGAGCATGTCGCGCAGGAATTGCTGCGCTCTGTAAACGTGCAGCGCCATTTCCTTGTCAGCCGCTTCCGTGTCGTGCGCCGCTATCGCCTTGAGTATGCTCCAATGCTCTGCGGAAGACTGCATCGCCCTGCTTTTGTTCTCTATGGATGCCTTGCGGAACTTCTGGATCTTTCTGTGCAGCGGAACGAGCGTGTCATAGAACACGGTGCTCCCGCTCAGCCGATAGATCTTCTCATGAAACTCACTGTCAAGCGCCTTGACCTTCTCTGCGTCGTGTTTATTTACATAGAACTCCTGAAGTTCCAGAGTATCCTCCAGATCCTTCAGCTCATCATCGGTGATCCTTTTGGCGCACGCCGCAGCGGCAAGTCCCTCGATCCGTTTTCTGATCTCGTAGATGTACTCGGCGTCTTCCTCCGTGATGCCGAGAACCAAAAGGCCCTTGCTCTGCGACTCGATGATGTGTTCCTGTTCAAGTGCCCTGATCGCCTCTCTTACCGGGGTACGGCTGACTCCGAGCTCCTCGCAAAGCTTGGTCTCGGTGAGGATACTGCCGCGTGGATATACGCCATTGAGGATATTCCATTCTATTTTCTCGAATACCTGATCTGCAAGTGATACGGGCTTGTCGGTTATCATCGTTCCTTCTTTACTCCTTTCACAGTCGGCGCAGTCTGCCACCCGAAAGCTGTTCGATCTTGTCTTCGAGCTCGCTAGTACTCAAAGACGTCTGGCGGCCGTTCTCGTATTCGCCGTCTATCCAGTCCTTCAGCGCTACAACGAGCTCGTCATGTTTTGTCAGCGCCTCGTTCGCGCCGAGATCGTAGTTCTCGTTGATCCAATATGCGATTCCCGCAAGGCCGGAAGACTTGCCGATCAGGACGGACGGGCGTCTGTTGAGGATTTTCGTCGTATTGAAAATATTGTAAATCTGTTCATCCTTCATAAGACCGTCGGCATGGATGCCTGCTCTGGTCGTATTGAAGCTGCGGCCTACGAAGGGAGTCATATCCGGGATCTTGTAGCCTATCTCATTTATGAAATAATCGGCGATCTCCGTAATCACTGTCGGATCCATTCCGTCCATGGAGCCTCTTAGTGAAGCGTACTCCATGACCATCGCTTCGAGCGGGATATTGCCGGTCCTCTCGCCTATACCGAGAAGCGAGCAGTTGACGGCGCACGCCCCGTACAGCCACGCAGTGGATGCGTTGGCAACCGCCTTGTAGAAATCGTTGTGTCCGTGCCACTCAAGCATCTCGCTTGGAACGTCCGAATAATGTTGCAGGCCGTATATGATCCCGGGTACGCTGCGCGGGAGAGCGACTTCAGAAACGGGTATTCCGAGACCCATCGTATCGCAGGCGCGTATCTTAACCGGGATACCCGCGTCTGCGGACATTTTCATGAGCTCATTGACGAATGGGACGACAAAACCATAGAAATCAGCGCGGGTAATGTCTTCGAGATGGCAGCGGGGCACTACGCCGGCTTCGAACGCCATAGCGACCGTGCTCAGGTACTGATCCATCGCCTGCTTGCGCGTCATCCGAAGCTTCTTGAATATATGATAGTCGCTGCATGATACGAGTATGCCTGTTTCACGTATGCCGAGATCCTTTACAAGCTTGAAATCACCCTTTGTTGCTCTGATCCATGTCGTAATCTCCGGAAAATTCAGCCCAAGATCCATGCATTCGGATATTGCCTGCCTGTCAGTCTCGCTGTATACGAAGAATTCCGTCTGACGGATGATCCCAAACGGGCCTCCGAGCTTGCTCATCAGCTTGAAAATATCCACAATCTGCTTGACGGAATATGGCTCAACGGACTGCTGACCGTCGCGGAACGTCGTATCGGTTATCCATACTTCCTCCGGCATTCCCATGGGAACGCGGCGGTGGTTGAACGAAACGCGCGGTACTTCGTCGTAGCTGAACAGATCTGGGTACAATACGGGCTCCGCCACGTCCTGCAGCGAGTAACGATAGCTTTTTTGTTCGAGCAGATTTGTTTTGTCAGAAAGCTCCAACATCTTTACAATACACTCACTTTCATTGGATATATGTATACAATTATACATGCATCCACAATTTTGTCAACGTTATAATGCGATCCTTTTCGTGCTCTGCAGCCTGTAATATTCAAACATCGGCATTTCATCCGCAGCTGCGACCGTCATCCAGGCTATTGCAGCCGTTTTCAGCCCTGCTCCGGATAAAAGACTAGAGCTCCGGTTCCGGAGCTCTAGTCTTTTAATGAATTGCCTAATCTGTAGGCACTTCGGCTTCTTCAATTCTCGCTTACATTTACTTATCGCTTTTCATCAATTCAAATCTCTTGGTTCATACGGTACTGAATCTAAGTCTTTCTTTTGGTGGTACAAGCAGCATACTGTTTAATCTGTTGTTCCTTTTAGTAAGGAAATCTCAATTCCGACAACCCCGTAGCGTTTTTGTTCCGCTGCGGAATAATACCGCTCCATATCCGAGGAGGTTGCTTTCGAAACGTTATCTTTGGCATATCCGCACTTAAGCAACGGAAGTGATCTGTAAAGCGTTTCAAAACTATCAAACCGATGCAGTTTTAAGACTAAGGCTTTCAGAGTCTCGTTTGTTTCAACGTTGGTAAAAACGATTTCATCACCTTCTTTTACTTTTTGCCGTTTTTCATCATACAGGCGAAGCTCTATCGTCTTCTGTCCGTTTTTCATCATTTCGAAAGGCTCGTTCTGCAGATTCATACTGTGGACGGAGTTATTCCTACAGCGTATCCGGTCGATTCGAATAAATGCGTTCTGACACCAGTTAAAAACAAGACAGAAAGACACATCGTAATCATAATTGTCTGGCAATTCCGCCATTTCAAGTATGGCGCGATCTTCTTCAGATACCTGTTCCTTCAACTCCCTCTTTGTTACCACAAATGTTCCGCTCTCCAGAAAATGCAGATTCTGAATCAGGAAAAATAATCCTTTGCAAGTGCCGCGAAATGCCGCATTATTCTTCTTCCTGTCAGCATGTATATAGCGATGGCAGAGTTCGTGATACAGATTTCCCAAACTCAACTTGACGTAGTTGATCTCGTCTTCCATTGTCACTGACGGGAGAAATTCTTTCAATTCGCCGAGCAAATCTTTTGTCGTGTGGCGCAGCTGGTAAACCTCAAGGGGATTCCACCGCATCAATTCGTCTTTGCCGCAAATAAACCCACAGGACTTTTCATACTCTCCGATCTCTTTCAGAATTTCCCGGTACACGTCCATATCCGCAACTGAAAAATCTTCAAGGACGATCATAACGTCTATATCGCTTTTATCGGTCGCTTCACCGCGCATATAGCTGCCCTGAAATCCCACATATACCAATCGGTCGCCGAAAGCGTTTTTACATACCCCAATCAGCTTATGCAAGTATTCTTCAACTACAAACATTGTTTCTGTTTCTCCACAAATAAAGATTTGTTCATTTCCCCGTCATCAATGTCACACACTCAACAGAATGTTCAAGAAGGAACATACCGACAAATATGAATTTACAGAGCTGTTCCAAACCGGATCAGTTTTTCAACAAGAGCATTTCTTACCCCGGAAGGCGCATATTCATATATGCCCAAGCCCACCAACCTGTCATGAGCATCCGTAAGGATATCGCATATTTCTTTCCCGGACAGGCCGTCATCGACCGGCAGGGGCGTGTTTGGAAATTCCAGAGGGTCTATGACGTCCAGATCAAGATGTACGTAGATATGATCCGAATGGATTCCTTCAACTATTCTGT